>CALCDK010000094.1 GCA_937900605.1 uncultured Olsenella sp. | reverse complement strand
CGGGCGTAGTACTCGCCCAGGCGCTTGAGCTGCTCGCCGGTCACGTAGGCGCCCGCGTTCATGAAGAACGGCGACTTGCGGCCGCTCTTGAGCGTGAAGTCCCCGAACTTGAGGACGTCGCTGTCGACCATGAACTGGATGAACTCGCGCTTGTAGTCTTCCATGTGTCTCCTCCAAGGGTCCCGGCCGGAGCCGTTGTGTGCTCCCACGATTCTAGCCGTCCGCCCGCCCTGCCGAGAAGCGCGGACCGCCGAGGGGCCCGTCGCGGCGAGAGGCGCCTCTCGCCGCCTGGTGCGGCCCCGCCGTCCCCGCACCGCCGAGAAGCGCGGCCCATCGTTTGCCGTATACTTTCGAGCATGAATCAAGAATCACAGCGCGGGTGCGCGCCGCACGGCGCCGCCCGACCGTACCGAGGGGGACCGCACATGGACCGCACCACCATCGCCAGGCTCTACGCTGAGGCCCAGGAGCTCGGCGGGACCCAGGTCACCGTCGCCGGATGGGTCCGCTCCGTCCGCGACATGAAGAACTTCGGCTTCGTCATGCTCAACGACGGCAGCTGCTTCAAGGACCTCCAGGTCGTCATGAACCGCGACGCCGTGGCCAACTACGACGAGGCCGCCTCCGCCGGCGTCGGCGCCGCGCTGGTGGTCACCGGCACCCTCAGCCTCACGCCCGACCGCCCGCAGCCCTTCGAGCTGCAGGCCCACGACGTCCGCATCGAGGGCGCGTCCGCCCCGGACTACCCCATGCAGAAGAAGCGCCAGACCCGCGAGTTCCTGCGCACCCAGCAGCACCTGCGCAGCCGCACCAACCTGTTCCGCGCCGTCTTCCGCGTGCGCAGCGTGGCCGCCTTCGCCATCCACCAGTTCTTCCAGGAGCGCGGCTTCGTCTACGTCAACACGCCCATCATCACCACCTCCGACGCCGAGGGCGCCGGCGAGATGTTCCGCGTGACCACCCTCGACGTCGAGAACCCGCCGCGCACCGCCGACGGCGAGGTCGACTGGAGCCAGGACTTCTTCGGTCAGCCCGCCAACCTCACCGTCTCCGGCCAGCTCCAGGCCGAGAACTTCGCCCTCGCGTTCGGCGACGTCTACACCTTCGGCCCCACCTTCCGCGCCGAGAACTCCAACACCCGCCGCCACGCCGCCGAGTTCTGGATGGTCGAGCCCGAGCTCGCCTTCTGCGACCTCGCCGGCGACATGGACTGCGCCGAGGAGATGCTCAAGTACGTCATCCGCCACGTCATGGACGCCTGCCCCGACGAGATGGAGTTCTTCAACAAGTTCGTCGACAAGGGCCTCGTCGAGCGCCTGACCCACGTGGCCACCTCCGACTTCGCGCGCGTCACCTACACCGACGCCGTGAGGATCCTCCAGGATGCCGCCGCGGTCGGCCACGAGTTCGAGTACCCCGTCGACTGGGGCTGCGACCTGCAGACCGAGCACGAGCGCTACCTCACCGAGGAGCACTTCCGCAAGCCGACCTTCGTGACCGACTACCCGGCCGCGATCAAGGCCTTCTACATGCGCCTCAACGACGACGGCAAGACCGTCGCGGCCGCCGACTGTCTGGTCCCCGGCATCGGCGAGATCATCGGCGGCTCCCAGCGCGAGGAGCGCCTCGACGTCCTCGAGGCCCGCATCCGCGAGCTCGGCATGGAGCCGGAGCAGTACAGGTACTACCTCGACCTGCGCCGCTACGGCGGCTGCCACCACGCCGGCTTCGGCCTGGGCTTCGAGCGCCTCGTCATGTACCTGACCGGCGTCGACAACATCCGTGACGTCCTGCCGCACCCCCGCACCGCCGGCAGCGCCGAGTTCTAGCCCCGACCGCGCCCGCGCGCTACGTCCGGTTGATCTCGGCGAGGAACGCCTCGCCGTAGCGCTCGGCCTTGCGCTGGCCCACGCCCGAGACCTCGAGCAGCTCGTCCAGGTCGCGCGGCCTTCTCGCGCACATGTCCGCGAGCGTGGCGTTGTTGAACACGATGTAGGCGGGCACGCCCTGCTCGCCGGCCAGACGGCTCCGCAGCTCGGCGAGGCGCGCGTACAGCCCCGCGTCCTCGTCGCCCAGCTCTGCCGGGCCCGTGGCCCCCGGGCGCCCCGAGGCCCCGTGCACCGCGCCGCCGTGGCCCGCCTCCGCCGCGTCGCGCGCCGTCCGCGCGCGTGGCACGCGCAGGAGCAACGGCTCGGCCCACGGCCCCTCTCGCCGGAGGAAGGGCCCGGCCTGCGGCCCCAGCCCGAGTGTGGGGTACTCTTCGTCGTCGCGGGCCAGCACCTCTCGCCGGACCAGCTCGTCGAGGACCGTGCGCAGCGTCCGTGCGCTCGTCTGGGCCGCCACGCCGTACGTGGACAGCGTGTCGAACCCGCGGCGCAGCAGCCGCTCGGAGCGCGAGCCGCGCAGCACGTCGACGACCATGGACGCCCCGGCGCGCTGCCCGCGCTGGGCCATGCGGGCCACGCAGCTCGCGGCCTTGAGGGCGTCGGTCGTCACGTCGAGCTCGTCGAACTCGCCGAGGCAGTTGCCGCAGTTGCCGCACCACGTCGGGGCCTGCTCGCCGAAGTAGCGCAGGATGTGCGCGCGCAGGCAGTCCGGCGTCGTGGCGTAGAACGTCATCTGGCGCAGGCGCTCGCGGTCGCGCGCGGCGAGCTGCTCGGCCTGCTCGGGCGTGAGGTCCTCGCGCGGCGCGGCGTGCGAGAGCAGGAACTCGGCCGTGTGGACGTCGCCGGGGGAGTAGAGCAGCACGCACTCGGCGGGCGTCCCGTCGCGCCCGGCGCGCCCCGCCTCCTGGTAGTAGGCCTCCAGCGAGAGGGGCAGGTTGTAGTGGACCACGTACGAGACGTTGGACTTGTCGATGCCCATGCCGAAGGCGTTGGTGGCCACCATGACGCGGGCGCGGTCGTAGAGGAACTCCTCCTGGTTGGCGTCGCGCTCCTGGGCGCTCAGTCCGGCGTGGTAGCGCGTGGCCTCCAGCCCGGCGTCGCGCAGCAGGTCGCAGACCTCCTCGACGGCACGCCGGCTCGAGCAGTACACGATGCCGCTCGCGTCGGCGCGCTGGCGGCACCAGCGCACGAGCATGCGGTCGCGCTCCGCCCGGCCGCGCGGGCGCTCCACGCTGAAGCGCAGGTTGGGGCGGTCGAAGCTCGCCACCACGCGCAGCGGGTCGTGCAGGCCCAGGGCCCCCTCGATGTCCTCGCGCACCTCTCGTGTCGCGGTGGCCGTGAGCGCCATGACGGGCACGCGCGCCCCCGACGACGCGGCCAGGGCGTCCACGAACTCGCGGATCTGCTGGTAGCTGGGCCTGAAGTCGTTGCCCCACTGCGAGATGCAGTGCGCCTCGTCCACGGCGAGAAGCGCCATTCCGCCGTACGCGAGGGCGTCGCGCAGGCGCTGGTCCCCCAGGCGCTCGGGGGCCACGTAGAGCAGCGCCAGTCGGCCGCGCCGCACGTCCTCGAGCACGGCCGCGCGGTCCTCGGCGGCCATGGCCGAGTTGAGGCACGCCGCGGCCACGTCGGCCTGCGCGAGCGCCTGGACCTGGTCGGCCATGAGCGAGATGAGCGGCGAGACCACCACCGTCGCGCCCGCCCCCTGCACGGCGCGCACGAGCGCGGGCACCTGGTAGCACACGGACTTGCCGGCCGACGTGGGCATGACCGCCAGCACGTCGCGGCCGGCCAGCGCCGCCTCGACGATCTGCTGCTGGTGCGGCCTGAACGTGGGGTAGCCGAACACCGACCTGAGGACCCCCAGCGGGGTCAGGTCCGACTCGTCGAGCATGTTCCTCCTCGGGTGGGGTGCCGCGCCGACTCGCGGCGAAACTCGTACACAACACTATAGACCCTTCTCGCCGACCGCCGCCGGCGCCCCCCCTGGCCGAAGGACGCCCCACCGCTCGCCGGGCGGGCTGCATGGTGGCGCGCCGCGAGGGGGATGCTGATGCCAGTCTGCACACCCAACGAGGGGAGATTCCAATGAACCTGCGCGAGAAGTACGGCGAGTGGGGCATCGTCCTGGGCGCCACCGAGGGCGTCGGCGAGGCCTTCTGCAGGAAGCTGGCCGAGGGCGGCATGAACCTGGTCATGGTCGGCCGCCGCGAGGAGCTGCTGCACGAGAAGGGCGAGCGCTTCAAGAGCGAGTACGGCGTCGACTACATGGTCGTCCGTGCCGACCTCTCCGAGCCCGACGACGCCTGCGAGAAGATCTTCGCCGCCACCGAGGGCCTCGACATGGGCTTCATGAGCTACGTGGCCTGCCTGCACCGCTTCGGCAAGTTCCAGGACACCACGATCGACCAGCACCTCAAGATGGTCAACGTCAACGTCATCAGCTTCCTGCGCCTGTTCCACCACTTCATGGGCATCTTCGCCAAGCAGGACCGCGGCGCCGTCATCAACGTCTCGTCCATGACGGGCCTGTCCAGCTCCCCGTGGAACGCCGAGTACGGCGCGGGCAAGTCCTACATCCTCAAGCTCACCGAGGCCGTGGCCTGCGAGTGCGAGAAGACCGGCGTCGACGTCGAGGTCTGCACCCTGGGCACCACCCTCACCCCGACGGCCATGAAGAACCTCCCCGGCGGCCCGGAGGGCGAGAAGGTCGTCGCCCTGGCCCAGACGCCCGACGAGGTGGCCGACGAGGCCTTCGAGAAGCTCGGCAAGGAGTTCTCCATCGTCACCGGCGAGCGCAACAAGCGCTCCGTCCACGACTGGAAGGCCAACCACACCGCCGACGAGTACATCCGCTACATGGGCTCGTTCTACGCCGAGGACTAGCTCCGAGACCGCGCCGCGCTGACTGCGCCGGCCGCCCGCGCCCGAGCGGAGGCCGCTCCGCGCCGAACGCGCCGCGCGATGTCCGAGACCGCCCCACATGGCGACCCCCGAGGCCCCCGTCCGCCAGAAGTCCGGTGGGCGGGGGCTCTTCTCGGCGCAATAGATGTTGACCACGCAACAAGCGGGGGCTATTGTTGACACGTCAACAAGTGACGCGGAGCGCCCGTCGGCAGACGGCGGGCGCGCGAGGCGAGAGGGGAGGGGCCACGTGGCACGCGAGCGCTTCGAGGACTTCGTCGGCCTGGTGGAGGGCCTGCACAAGGAGGTCGTGCGCATCAAGGCGCGCGAGGCCGAGCGCCTGGGCTTCCGGGGCGCCGATGTCATGTGCCTGTATCGGCTGGCCCGCCACCCGGAGGGCCTCGCGGCGTCCGA
>CALCDK010000093.1 GCA_937900605.1 uncultured Olsenella sp. | reverse complement strand
CGCTGCTCTCCAGCGGCTTCGACTCTCCCGTGGCCACGTGGATGGTCGGCCGCCGCGGCGCCACCTGCATCCCGGTGCACTTCTCGGGGCGTCCCCAGACCTCCGACGAGAGCGAGTGGCTCTGCCAGGACATCGTCGAGGCCCTCGCCCCGTCCGGCTCGGTGGGCAGGCTCTACGTCGTCCCCTTCGGCGACTGCCAGCGCGAGATCTCCCTTGCCGTGCCGCAGGGCCTGAGGATCCTCACGTACCGTCGCGTCATGCTGCGCGTCGCCGAGTGCATCGCCCAGGTCGAGGGCGCCAAGGCCATCGTCACCGGCGAGTCGCTCGGCCAGGTCGCCTCGCAGACGCTCGACAACATCGCTGCGGTCAACGAGGCCGTGACGATGCCGATCCTGCGTCCGCTCATCGGCTCCGACAAGCAGGAGATCATCGCCCGCGCCCAGCGGATCGGCACGTACGACATCTCGTGCCAGACCGCGCCGGACTGCTGCACGCTCTTCATGCCGCGCCGTCCCGAGACGCACGCGCGCATGCGGGCCGTCCTCGACGCCTGGGCCTCCTTTGACGCGGACAAGATGGTCGAGCGCCTCGTCTCGCAGGTCGAGTGGCGCGACTACCCGTTCTGCCCGTCGTACCACGCGCCCAAGGGCCCCTGGCGCGAGCACCATAGGGACCTCGCCCCTGCGAGTGCCTCGGGCGAGGCGCCCGTCGCCTAGCGCACGACGTCCGTGCGCGCCACACCTGCACTGCCATGACGGCGGCGCGGCCACCCCAGCGGTGCCGCGCCGCCGTCTTTGTCTCTGTGGGGCCTGTCGTCCTCGCGGCGGACGGCTGGTGGGCGTCCCGTGGGCGGCCGACGTTCGTCCCGGTGGCGCCCACCGCCCGGACCGCCCCGGACGGCCCGTCGTGGCAGCCATCGGACCGTCATCGCGTCGCGTCGTGTCATCCCTTTCCGAGAAGCCCGACGCCATCGCGCCCGTGCCATGCGACCCTGTGCCGTGGAGGTGGTCGCATTGGCACAGGTGGGTCACACGGGCGCGGGCCCCTCGACGGGGGCACGCCGCGCCCGTCTCGTCGCGAGGGGTGCCTTCTGCCGGCCCCGGGCCGTCGTCGCCTTGGTGGTGGCGCTTCTCGCCGTGGTCGTCGGGGTCGCGCTCCTCCGGGCGCCCGGCGCCTTCGAGCTCGAGCGGGCCGACCCGGCCGAGGCCGCCGTCGAGCCGCGGCCGGGCGTCGAGGGGGAGGGGGAGGGCGCGGACGACGAGGCCCTGCCCGCCGACGAGCCCGAGGCCGACGGCACCGCTGACGCACGGGGGGCCCAGGCGCCCGAGCTGGTCGTGCACGTCGACGGCCTCGTGGCCGCTCCTGGCGTCTACCGGCTCCCGGAGGGCTCGCGCGTCGACGACGCCGTGCGGGCCGCCGGCGGGCTTCTCGACGGCGCCGACACCGGCCCGCTCAACCTCGCCGCGTCACTTCGCGACGGCGAGAAGGTCCACGTCCCGGCTCAGGGCGAGGCCGTGTCCCCGGGCTCCGGCCCCGCGTCGTCGGCTCCCGCGGGCCCTTCCGGCCAGGCGGCTCCGGGCGCGAGGCAGCCCGTCGACATCAACCGCGCCGGCGTCGAGGAGCTCTGCTCGCTTCCGGGCGTCGGCGAGGCGACCGCCTGCGCGATCATCGAGGAGCGCGAGAAGAACGGGCCCTTCTCGACTCCCGAGGACATCATGCGCGTGTCCGGCATCGGCGAGAAGCGCTTCGAGCGGATGAGGGAGCTCGTCCGTGTCTGACCGGCCCGCGTCCGACGGCGCCGGTGCGGCCGTGGGCGCCGATGCTGTCGCAGCCACCGACGCGTCTGACGGCGTCGGCGCGACCGCGTCCGGTGCCGGCACGGGGCCACGCCTTCCCGACCGACCCGCCGTCCCCGCGACGCTCTGGGGCATGGTCGCGCTCCTCGCGTGCGAGCGCTGCCTGCTCGCGGCGGGGAGCGGCTGGGCCTGCGCGCTCGCCGTCGCCGGCTCCGTAGTGGCCGCGGCGCTGCTCGCCCGCGCGCTCCGGAGGCGACGGGCCCTGCGGCCGTGCGCCCTGCTCGTGTGCGCGTGCCTGGCGCTCGGTGCCGCCGCAAGCGCGGTCGAGCTCGCCTCCCAGGGCGCGACCGCGTCCGCCCTGGGGGGCTCGTCGGTCTCGTCGTGGACCCTCGAGCTGACGGGGGACATGTCCCCCGGCGAGCTCGGATGGCGCGGCCGCGCCCGTCTGGTGCGCGACGGCAGGGCGTGGTCCGACGTCTGGGTCACCTGCGACGAGCCGCTCGGCATCGGATCGAGGCTGGCCTGCGTCGGGCGCTTCTCGCCCAACGCCGACGACGAGTGGGGCGCGTCGTCGCGCGCGCAGGGCCTCTGCGGCACGGTGCGGGTGGTCCGGGTGCTCGGCTGCGAGTGCGCCGAGGGTCCCTACGGGGCGCTGCTCGACCTGCGTGGGTGCGTGATGGACAGTCTTCGCCCGGGCTCGTCGCCCACGCGGGCGCTTCTCGCCGGCGCGGTCTGCGGCTCGTCGGCGCACGTCACGAGCGCGGGACTCTCGGAGCTCTTCTCGTCGTGCGGCGTCTCGCACCTCGTGGCCGTGTCCGGGGGCCACCTCGCGCTTCTCGCCGGCATGCTCGGCGGGCTGCTGGGGCGCACGGGGATGGGCCCCGCGTCGCGCTCGGCCGTCATGCTCCTGGTCACGGGCGCCTTCGTCGGGTTCTGCGGCGCCCCGGTCTCGGCCGTGCGGTCGTGGGCGATGACGCTCGTCGCGGCCGCGGCACAGCTCGCGGGGAGGCGCGCGCACCCGCTCTCGTCGGTGTGCGCCGTGGCGCTCGTCATGGCCCTGCTCGACCCCGGCGCGAGCGGCCAGCTGGGGTTCCTGCTCTCGGTGGCGAGCGTGTGCGGGATCTGCGTCGCCGGTCCGTACCTCATGTACCTCGCCCGGGTCCTCCTCGCCCTGCCGCCTGCCCCCGCCCGCGTCCCGCGCCCCCTGTGGCGCGCGGCCGCCTCGCTCGTGGGGGCCTCCGGCGACGCCCTGGCGCTGACCCTGGCCTGCCAGGTCGTCACGATGCCCATGAGCTGCGCCGCCTTCGGGACCCTCTCGCTCGTCGCGCCCCTCGCGAACCTGCTCGTGGGCCCCGCGTTCTCGCTGCTACTCGCGCTGGGCCTCGCGGCCGGCGCCCTGTTCTGGTGCCCTCCGCTCCAGGCGCTGCCCCTCGCCGCGTGCGACGCCGTCGCCTCTGCGGTCCTCGCCGTGCTCGAGGTCGTGTCCCGCGTCCCGCACGCCGTGGTCCCGCTGCCGCTCGACGAGGCCCCCGCCACCGTCGTGGTGCTCGCGGCGCTCGCCGCGCTCGTCGCGTGTTGGCCCCGCGCGACCCGGCGCGGCCTGGTCCTCGGGGCCGGGTGCGTCGCGCTTTCGCTCGTCGCCGCCATGGCCCTGCCGGGGCTTCTCGCCGGCCCGAGCGTCTGCGTCCTGGACGTCGGCCAGGCCGATGCCATCCTCGTCCGCGACGGCCCCCGCGCCGTCCTCGTCGACGCGGGCGAGGCCGACG
>CALCDK010000092.1 GCA_937900605.1 uncultured Olsenella sp. | reverse complement strand
CTCGACCGGACGGGCGAGGCCCTGGGCCGCGAGCGCCGCGAGCAGATGTACGAGTCGATGGCGCTCGTGCTCGAGACCCTGCGCGGGATCGACGCGGACGAGAAGGGCGACGCGCCCGCGTCCGCCGACGCCGCCGCAGCACCCGCCGCCGCGCCCGCACCCGCCGCCGCGTCCCTCTCGCCCGACGCGGACGAACCCGCCGCAGGTCAGACCCGCTAGACCGACCCAGGAGGAACCCACATGGCAACTCGCATCATCACCGACTCCGGCAGCGACATCCTGGCCGCGTCCGGAGACGGCCTCGTCGTCCTGCCCCTCTCGATCGCGTTCGGCGAGAGGACCTACCGCGACGGCGCGGACCTCACCCACGCGCGCTTCTACGACATGCTCGTCGAGCAGGACGAGCTGCCCACGACCGGCCAGGTCACGCCCTACGACTTCGGAAGGGCCATCGAGGACGCGGAGGCCGCCGGAGACGAGGCCGTCATCGTGACGCTGGCCTCGGGGCTGTCCGGCACCCACCAGAGCGCCGTCATGGCGGGCCACTCCTGCGCCCGCGTGTTCGACTCGGGCAGCGCCAGCGTGGGCGAGAGGATCCAGGTGGAGCGCGCCGTGGGGCTGGCCCGCTCGGGCATGTCGGCCGACGACATCGTCGCGGTCCTCGAGGCCGAGCGCGGCTCGGTGCGCGTGCTGGCGCTTCTCGACACCCTCGAGTACCTGCGTCGCGGCGGGCGCATCCCCAAGGCCGCGGCGGCGCTGGGCCAGGTCCTCTCGATCAAGCCGGTGCTGGAGATCCGCGACGGGCAGGTCGTCGTGCTCGGCAAGGCGCGCGGGTCCAAGAGCGCCCGCAACCTGCTGCGCGAGGAGATCGCCAAGAGCGGCTCGGTGGACTTCTCGCGCCCGGTGGCGCTGGGCCACACCGGCAACTCCGACGCGCTCCTGCGCAAGTACCTCGAGGACAGCCGCGACCTTTGGGAGGGCTACGCCCAGCCCGGCCAGCTGCCCGTCCACACCATCGGCGCAACCATCGGCACGCACGCCGGCCCGGGCGCCATCGGCGTGGCGTTCTACGCGCACGAGTCCTAGCCGGCGAGAGGCGCGAACCCTCCGACCAGTGCCTCCTCCCAGGGAAGGCGGGGCCGGACCCCTCGTGGGCCCGGCCCCGCTCGTTCGTCTCGGCGCCAGGCGCGGCGCCGCGCGTGTCGGCCCGGCGTCACTCCCCGTCGCGGTGCGGGCGCGCGAGGGCCCCGAGCACGCCGCGCGCGGCCCGCGACGAGGCGATGCCGGCGAGCTTGCCCAGGGCGGGCATCACGACCTCGCGGTCCCTCTCGTCCATCACCTTGGCGGCCTCGACCAGCAGCGCGAGCGACTTGGGGCCGCCCAGCAGCACCTCGGCCGCGTCCTTGGCGCCCGACGCCTCGATGGCGCGGAACGTCGCGTCAATCACCTCGCGGGCCTCGTCCGGCGAGAAGGACGCGAGCCACTCGCCCATGACGTCGTGGGCGAAGCGCGCCGATTCGGCCAGGCCGTCGGCCAGCTGGAAGTCGTCGCCGTCCACCTGCCAGGTGAACACGCTGTGCTGGTCGGCCCCGTGGGCGTCGCTGACCACCACGCGCGTGGGCGCGGGCGTCTCCATGAGCATGCCGACCACGGACTCCTGCGGCACGGTGCGTTCGATGCGGCCGTCGAGCGCGGCGAACTCCGCGTCGTCGACGAAGCCGGGCTTGAAGCCGGGGCCGTCGTGGTCGAAGACGCGCGAGACGCGGGCGCGGGTGGCGTCGTCGCAGCGCAGCGCCGCGTAGGTGGCCAGGTTGCCGCCCTTGGAGTGGCCGCCCACGTAGAGCGTGCCGGGCAGGTGGCGCGAGACGGACTCCAGGTACTCGACGGCCATGTCCTGCGCGGGCACGGGCGGGTGCACGGCCATGTCGAAGTTCTCGCGCCAGCCGGCGAAAGACGAGTCGGTGCCGCGGAAGCCCACGTACGAGAAGTCCCTCCCGCAGCGCGAGCGCCAGACGAACGAGGTGGCGCTGAACTGCACGTGGGCGCCCTCGTCGAAGACCGTGGCGTAGTCGCGCACCTCGAGGTCGCGGAAGCGCGGGCTGGCCACCAGGCGGCTCAGCAGCTCGCGCACGCGCTCGGGCACCAGGCCGCAGAACATGCCGTCGAGGATCTCGGCGCGCAGGTAGTCCGAGAAGCGCGCGGGCCGGGCGCGCAGGGCGTGCCAGGCGTCGGCCGCGCGGTCGAGCGGCGGTCGGGCGAGAAGCCCCTCTCGCCGGCGCGAGCGCGCCTCGGGGGCGACGCCCTCGCTGCGGACCATGCAGAACTGCGAGAGGATGGCGGAGTCCACGGGGTTCAGGGGCTTCTCGTCGAAGCTCGCGAGCTCGTGGTCGAGGTAGTCGAAGAGGTTCACGGTGCCTCCGTGGGGGTCGGGGTGTGGGTCGTGGCGGCCGCCGGGGCCGTTGCGGCCGTCGGCTCCGCGGGCGCGGGTGCGGCGGACGCGCCTCTCGCCGACGGCAGCGCCACGCGGACGATGACGTCGATGAGCCGGTCGACGGGCATCGGGTCGTCGCGGCAGATCCCCTCGCGCACGGCGGCCACCAGGCCCGAGAGGAAGTACTCCCGCATGACGTCGCGCTCCGCGCCGCCCGCCTCGTCGGCGGGAGGCATTACGAAGCGCTCGACCAGCGGCCAGATGGCCTGCTTGAGCCGCCGGACGAAGGAGGGGTCGCCCCCCTCGTCGAGGAGGACCTCCATGTACGGCCGGAAGCCCTTGGCCATGCCCAGGATTATTCCCATGTGGGCCGAGAAGTCCGGCGTGGGCTCGGTGACGAGCCGTTCCTCCACGAGGCGCGCCACGGACCCCAGGACGGTGTCCTCGATCTCGTTCAGCAGCTCGTAGACGTCGTGGTAGTGCAGGTAGAAGGTCGCGCGGTTGTAGCCGGCGCGGTCGGTGATCTCGCGGACGCTGATGCGCTCGAGGGGCTTGCGCGCGTACAGCTCCCAGAACGCCTGGCGCAGGTTGGCGCGCGTCTGCTCCGTCGCGTCGGTCCTTCTCGGCATGGCGTCCCCCTTCGCTCGACAGTCGCGCGGCGCGTGTCGAGAGGGTCTCGACTCGTGCGCCGGGCCGGATATGCTCGATTCTAGACGACACGCTGTCGAGTGGAGGAGGGGCCGATGGCCTACATCGAGCTAAGTGACGTGGTGAGGCCCTTCGGGACCGGCTCGGGGAGCGTCAACGCCCTCGACGGCGCGAGCCTGGAGGTCGAGAGGGGCGAGCTCGCCGTCATCCTGGGCGCGTCGGGCGCCGGGAAGACCACCTGCCTCAACATCCTGGGCGGCATGGACTCGCCCACGAGCGGTCGCGTCGTGGTGGGCGGCCGCGACATCAGCCACGCCGACGAGCGCGAGCTGGTGGAGTACCGCCGCACCGACGTTGGCTTCGTGTTCCAGTTCTACAACCTGGTGCCCAACCTCACCGCGCTCGAGAACGTCGAGCTGGCGGCCCAGATCTGCCCGGACTCCCTGGACGCGGCGCAGACGCTGGCGGCCGTTGGGCTCTCCGGCGGCGAGCAGCAGCGCGTCTCAATCGCCCGCGCGCTGGCCAAGAACCCGCGCCTGCTGCTGTGCGACGAGCCCACTGGCGCGCTGGACTACCAGACGGGCAAGCAGATCCTGCGCCTGCTGCAGGACACGTGCCGCGAGTCGGGCCTGACCGTGGTCATCGTGACGCACAACGCCGCGCTGGTCCCCATGGCCGACCGCCTCGTCCGCTTCCAGAGCGGCCGCGTGGTGCAGATGGAGGCCAACGCGCACCCGACGCCGGTCGAGAGGATCGAGTGGTAGCCATGCGGATGCCATCGGGACGTCACGGGGACGTGGCCGGCAGCGGGCGTGCGGCCGGCGGCGGGCGTGCGGCCGGCGGCGGGCATGCGGCCGGCGGCGGGCGAGAGGGGCGCGCCGGGCATGCGGCCGGCGGCGGGCGCCGGGGCGTGGCCGGTGCGGGCGCGTACGCCAAGGACGTGGCGCGCACCGTGCGTGGGACGCTCAAGCGCTTCTCGGCGCTGGCGACCATCTGCGCGCTGGGCATCACGATGCTCGTGGGCCTCAAGGTCTCCTGCGTCGACCTGCGGCGCTCCGCGGACGCGTTCTTCGACGAGCAGGGCCTCTTCGACGTGCGCGTCCAGTCCACGCTGGGGCTCGACGACGCCGACGTCGCGGCGCTGTCCGGCGTCGAGGCCGTCTCGCGCGCCGAGGGCGGCTGGAGCGAGACGGCCTACGTGGACGCGGGTGGCTCGGCCGAGAGGGTCGAGGTCCGCGCGCTGAGCGACGGCCTCAACGCCCCGCGCGTCCTGGAGGGGCACCTCCCCACGCGCGACGACCAGGTGGCCGTGACGCGTCGCTTCCTGGAAGAGACCGGGCTGTGCCTGGGCGACACGGTCGTGCTGCGCGACGACGGGACCGTCGCGGCGGCCGTCGGCGACGTGGCAGACGCTGACAGCGACGTGGCAGCGTGCGGCAGCGACGTGGCAGGCGCTGGCGGCGACGTGGCAGCGGGCGACGGCGACGCGGAAGCCGCCGGAAGCGACGCGGCGGCCTCCACGGAGCTGCCGCCGGTCTTCCGCCGCGGCGAGTACACCATCATCGCGAGCGTCCTGGACCCCATGGACGTCAACGCGGGCGAGGGCACCATGTCCTTCCGCAACAGCGGCGGCGCCGACTACACGCTCTTCGTGCGCCCCAGCTGCGTGACCGAGGCCGCGCGCGGCTCCTACACCGTGGCCTACCTGCAGGTCGATGGCGCGGCCGAGCCGCTGTGCTACTCGGACGACTACCGCGACGCGGTCGATGGCGTCCTCGCCGGAGTCGAGTCGCTGCGCGAGGGCCGCGAGTCCGCGCGCGGCGAGGGACTGCGCGGCGACGCGCACGAGCAGGTCGACCAGGCCGAGAGGGACGCGCAGGCGAGCCTGGACGAGGCCCAGTCGCAGCTCGACGGGGCCCGGGCCCAGATCGACGACGGGGCGCGCGCACTTCTCGACGCCCATGCCCGCCTGGACGCCGGCCAGGCCCAGGCCGAGGGGGCCCTCTCGCAGCTGGCCGCCGCGCTCGGGTGCGCCTCTGACCAGGTGGGGGCCACCATCGCCGCGCGCCGGACGGACCTCGAGGCGGCGCGCGGGCAGCTCTCGTCGGCGCGCTCGCGCCTGGAGGCGACCGGGTCGATGCTCGGCTCGCTCCCGTACGTGCGGGACGTGTGGCCGTCCGCCGCCTGGCAGCGGCTCGTGTCCGCCACGACGCCGGAGGAGGCACGCGCCGCCGCGGACGAGGTCCAGGCCGCGGTGGGGCCCTTCTCGTCGCAGGCGTCCGCGTCGCTGGGCGAGCTGGCCGACTACCTGGCGTCGGACGAGTTCGCGCAGGCGCTCGAGAGGGCCCAGGGCGCGTACGACGCGCTGCCCCAGGCGGTGCGCGACCGGATCGAGCGGCTCGTGGCCGAGGCGCCGCAGCCCGTGCGCGACGTGCTGCGGGCCGTGGTCTCGACGTCGCCGGCGCAGGCCGCCGCGCAGGTGCGCGAGATGGCCGACATGCTCTCCCAGTTGGCGCTTCTCGCCCCCGGGATGGTGCAGGTGGTAGAGGGCGAGGCCCAGGTGCGCGAGGGCGCCGCGCGGCTCGACGAGGCCGCGAGGGCCCTGGCGGCCGTGGACGCGGCGCAGGCCCAGGTGGCCGACGGGCGCGCCCGCGCCGAGGCGTCGGGACGCCAGCTCGACGACGCGCGGGCTGCGGCCGACGACGCGCAGGCGCAGCTCGAGCGGGGCCGCGAGGAGGCGGGCGCGCAGATCCGCGACGCCCGAGAGGCCGCCGACGCGATCCCGGACGCCACGTGGTACGTGCAGGACCGCACGAGCCTGCCAAGCTACGCCTCGGTGGAGTCGGACACCTCGTCCATCGAGGTCATCGGCACGGTGCTGCCGCTCGTGTTCTTCGTGGTCGCAGTGCTCGTGAGCCTCACCACCATGACGCGCATGGTCGAGGAGGAGCGCGGGCTCATCGGCCTGTACAAGGCACTGGGGTACGGACGCGCGCGCATCGCGGCCAAGTACGTCGCGTACGCGCTGGCTGCGTGCCTGGTGGGAGCCATCGTCGGCTGCCTGCTGGGCTACGTGGTGCTGCCGCTGATCCTCTCGACGATCTTCTCGACCATGTACGCGCTGCCGAGGTTCCTCGTCACGTTCGAGCCGCTGCACGCGCTCGAGGCGAGCGCGCTGTTCGTGGTGGGCATCGTGGGCGCGACCGCGCTGACCTGCCGCCGCGAGCTGGCCGAGACGCCCGCCTCGCTCATGCGCCCCAAGGCCCCCAAGGCCGGCGCGCGCATCCTCGTCGAGAGGGTCCGCCCGCTGTGGTCGCGGATGAGCTTCCTGCACAAGGTCACTGCCAGGAACCTGACACGCTACAAGAAGCGCCTCCTCATGACGGTGCTGGGTGTCGCGGGCTGCACGGCGCTGCTGGTGTGCGGCTTCGGCATCCGTGACACGGTCCTGTCGCTTCCCGACAGGCAGTACGGCGAGAGTGGCGTGGTCTCCTACGACCTGCTGGCGGTGGCCGCCCCGGGCGAGCTTCCCGCCGTGGAGGCCGAGCTTCTCTGCGTGGGCGCGGAGTCGGGCGGCGGCGACGTGGCAGCGGTCGGCAACGACGCGGCAGCGGTCGGGGTGCGAGACGCGCGCGAGGTGTACGTGGACAGCGTGACCGCCGAGTTCGGCGGCCGTCGCGAGAGCCTCCAGCTGCTCGTGGTGCCCGACGGCACGTCCCTCGACGGGATGCTCGGCCTGAGCCGCGCGGACGGCGGCGCGCCGGTCGACCTCGTCGCGGCGTGCGGGGGCGACGCCACGGCCGCAGGCGACGAGCCCGCCGCCGGGACCGTCCCCGGCGCGGTCGTCACCAAGAGCGCCGAGCAGGTCATGGGCTTCTCGGCCGGCGACGAGCTGCGCCTGCAGGACCCCACGCTCGCCACGGCCGACGTGCGCGTGGGCGACGTGTGCCTGAGCTACCTGGGCAACATGGCGATCATGACGCAGGGCGCCTACGAGCGCGCCTTCGGCAGGGCGTGCGAGCCCAACGCGGTCCTCGCCCTTCTCGACGGCGACGACGCGGCGCAGGTCGACTTCGCCGAGGGCCTCTCGCAGGACCCGCGGATGCTGTCGGTCGTCTCCACGGCCGGCCTGGTCCGGGACTTCTCGAGCGCGTTCACGCTGATCAACACGGTCGTCTACGTCGTGATCGTCATGGCGGCCGCGCTGGCGTTCACCGTCGTCTTCACGCTGTCGAACACCAACATCTCGGAGCGCGAGCGCGAGCTGGCGACGCTCAAGGTGCTCGGGTTCCGCCCGCGCGAGGTGCACGGCTACATCAACAAGGAGACGCTCATCCTCACCGGGTTCGGGATCGCCGTCGGGCTGCCCGCAGGCTGGCTGCTGACACGGAGCCTGACGTGGGTGCTGAAGATGCCGGCGCTGTACTTCGACACCGTCGTCTCCCCGATGACGTACGTCGTCGCGGCGCTTCTCGCCCTGGGCTTCACGCTGGTGGTGGACGTGGTGACCAACCGCGCGCTCGACCGCGTGGACATGGTGGGCGCGCTCAAGTCCGCCGAGTAGGGCGCGCGGCGAGCCGGCCGTGGCGGCCCGCTGCCAGGTTGCTGCCACGGCGCGCGGCCTCCCGGCGCCGCTCTCGGCGCCGTGTTCGACCCGCGACGTGCGGCGCTTCTCGCCGTGTGGAGCTGGCGTGGGTGCGGCGGCGCTGTGCTAGCATCGTCACCCTGCGAGGGAGTAGTGGCATGCCGGGAAAGGCATGTGACGCATCCAACATGCTGGCGAGAGCCTGGTGCGCCTTAATCAACGAGACTCGTGGTGGCGTCGTCCCGGTCTGGGGCGGCGTCCCCACGGGTCTCGTTTTCTGTGCCGAGGCCATGCCGGAAGGTATCCGCGCGCTGCGCGGGAGGGGAGTGCACGTGGGACTGGTCGAGCTTCTTCTGATTGCGGTGGGCGTGTCGATGGACGCGTTCGCGGTGTCGATCTGCAAGGGCCTGGGGATGCGTCGCGTCCGCTGGCAGGCAGCCGTGGTGCTGGGCGTCGCGTTCGGCGGCTTCCAGGCGCTCATGCCGCTCGTCGGATGGGCGCTGGGCACGCAGGTCATGTGGCTCATCGAGCCGGTGGACCACTGGGTGGCGTTCGTGCTTCTCGCCGTGATCGGCGGCAAGATGCTGTGGGAGGCGTTCCACGAGGACGCGGACGAGGGCGGCGAGAGGCCCGGCGACCAGCGGCTCGACCTGCGCGAGGTGCTCGTGCTGGCGGTGGCGACGTCGATCGACGCGCTCGCGGTGGGCATCTCGTTCGCGGCTCTGTCCGTGGACGTCGTGCCGGCCGTGACCGCGATCGGCGTGACGACGTTCGCGTTCAGCGTGGTGGGCGTGTACGTGGGACGCTTCTTCGGCGCGCGCTGGGAGCGCCCGGCGTCGGTGGCCGGCGGCGTGGTGCTCGTGCTCATCGGCCTGAAGATCCTGGTGGAGCACCTGGGCCTGCTGTAGGCACGGCGAACGTGCACGGAGCCGGCGTGCGGGGCGCCGCGTGCACGGGGGCGCCCGCGGTCGTGCGGGGGCGGCCCATGGGCGTGCGGCGGGTTTCGGGGCCTGCTGTGAGCAAATACGTGCGATTTGCGTGCTATCGCGGCGCACAGACGGAGCTGATGAGCTTTCCAACTAATCTGACCTGCGGTTTTGTTGCATCGGGCCTCTTCTGATCCGGCCTTGGAACGAGGGACGTGTGCAATCGGCGCGTTTTTCGTCACAGGTCCCCCTCGGAAGACGCCTCGGGACCGCGTCATCTCCAAGCGCGGACGGACTCGTGCCACAAGAAGAGCGCCCCGAGGCCGTCTGGCCCCGGGGCGCTCTCTCGTGCAGGGTGTTTCGGGCTATGGCTGCGGGGTCGTGCCCATGCCGACGCGGCCTTGCCGCCGTGCCCGTGCCGCAACCGCGCCGTCGTGCCGCAACCGCAGGCGCGGGCGAGCCGCTACAGGCAGGCCTCGGCGATGCGGCGGCGCAGCTCGTCCACGCCGGTGCCGGTGGCCGACGACGTGACGACGATCTGGTCGGGCTCGAGCTCCAGCTGCCTGGCGATGGCGCGGGCCTGCTGGTCCGCCTTGGAGCGGCTCAGCTTGTCGGCCTTGGTGAGCGCCACGACGAACGGCAGCCCGTTCTCGCGCAGGAACTCGACCATGTCCACGTCCAGGCGCTGCGCCTCGTGGCGGATGTCGACGAGCGCGATGACCAGGTTGAAGCTGCGCTCCTGGTCGAAGTAGCCGCCGATGAGGTCGGCCCAGCGCTGCTTCTCCTTCTGCGAGACCTTGGCGAAGCCGTAGCCCGGCAGGTCGACGAAGCGGATGCCGTCCACCTCGAAGAAGTTGATGTTGCAGGTCTTGCCGGGCGTGCTCGAGACCTTCACGAGGTTCTTGCGGCAGAACAGCTTGTTGAGCAGCGAGGACTTGCCCACGTTGGAGCGGCCCGTGACGGCGACCTCGGGCGTGGTGGACTCGGGCAGCTGCTCGATCGAGCCGTAGGAGGCCTCGAAGCGGGCGCTGTGGTAGTTGATCGTGGGCATCGTCGTCCTTTCTCGGGTTGACGGCCTGCCATTGTACCCGCTGGCCCGCGCGTGGGCACCCGCCCGGGGCGAGTGCCCAACTACGCCACAAATCCCCCGCTAGCCGGCCATCCCGGCGACGACGGCGCCCAGCGCCACGAGGACGCCGACGATTGACTCGCCTCCCAGAAGGCCGCTCGCGACGATGGTGCCGCTCTCCTCGGACTCCTGCTCGTCACGGCCGCGCGCACGGCAGACGCGCACGTAGACGGCCTTGGCCAGCGCGCCGATGCCGGCAGTGAGCGACATGTAGAACGGCAGGTAGACGCCCAGGCCGAGCATCATCGAGGAGACGCCGAGGAGGTACAGGACGAAGCCGGCGCCCAGGCCCAGCGCGAAGGCCGGCAGGCTCGGGATGCCCGAGACCATGGTGGCCACGACGCTGGCCTGCGCGGCGACGAACTGCTTGCCGGGGCCGAAGGCGTCGATGCCGTACGCCTGCGCCAGCGCGACCATCGTGACCACGCTCACCACGACGCCGAGAAGCGCGCCCACTGCCTGGCCGCGCCACATGTCGCGCGGGTCGGTGCCGATGATGGCGCCGGTCTTGAAGTCGCTCATGACGTCGCCGGCCAGGCCGCACGCCACGGCCACGACGCCGGCCACGCAGAACAGCTGCACCTGCGAGGAGTCGCCCAGCGCGGCCACGGCGAGAAGCACCAGCAGGCCGAAGATCTCCATGGGGTCGATGCCCGTCTGGCCGACTGACTGCGCGCTCATGATGGTGGCCACGAAGGCGAGAAGCACCACGAACACGCACGCGACGGGCGACAGGCCCAGGCCCAGGCACACGACGAGCGCCGCGGCCGCGACCATGAGGGCGAGCGCGCCGCGGTCGCGCCTCGTGCGCGTGCCGGCCGCGCCCTGCGCGGCGTCGTCCCTCTCGTCGGCCCCGGCGGCAGCGGTGGCACCCGCGGCACCGCGTCCGCGCAGCGTGCCGAGCACCCTCGGCAGGACGTCCTTGGCCACGACGCCCAGGCCCGAGCCCATCATGAGGCCCATGCCCAGGCTCGAGACGATGCCCTGGGCCGTCGCGAGGTCCCACAGGCCCGCGCCGGTGCCGCCCACGACGATGCCGAAGTTGGCGAGGACGGCGCCGAGGACCCACAGGACCGCCGCGCCGCCGCCAACGAGGAAGCCCACGGAGAGCAGCATCGGCGAGGCGTACACGCCGAAGGCCACGCCGGGGATGGGCAGGGTCGCGACCATCTGCGGCACGACGCCCAGGCCGTCTCGGGCCGCGCACCAGGCGCCGGACACGGCCATGGAGCCGAAGAGGCGCTTGGCCGTGCGGCCGCCGTCGCGGCTCGCGAGCAGGGTGCTCGCGGCGGCCGTGCCGATGGGGTACTCGAGGTCGGACTCGTCGACGAAGCGGCGACGGATGAGGGCGGTGAACACCAGGCCCAGCAGCGTGCCCGCGAGGGCGACGAAGAGGATCTGGGCCCAGCCCATCTGCTCGCCGAGGCCCAGCATCCAGGCGCCGGGCAGGGTGAAGGCCAGGCCGCCGGCGACCATGGAGCCGGCGGACATGATGACCTGCGTCACGTTGGCCTCGTTGAGGCTCGTGTGCCCGAGCGCGCGCAGCAGCACGAGGGCGGTGATGGAGGTGAAGATGGTGGGCCACGGCAGCGACCCCATCTTGAGGGCCGTGTAGACCG
>CALCDK010000091.1 GCA_937900605.1 uncultured Olsenella sp. | reverse complement strand
CAAGGGCCTCGGCGCCCGCCA
Organism: uncultured Olsenella sp.; assembly: GCA_937900605.1. Taxonomy (GTDB): domain Bacteria; phylum Actinomycetota; class Coriobacteriia; order Coriobacteriales; family Atopobiaceae; genus Thermophilibacter. Next base: position 1,467 of record CALCDK010000091.1, on the reverse strand, counting down.
GCGCGAGCAGCTCATCGACGTCCTGGCCAAGTAGGTGGCCCGGACTCCCCGGCTCTTCGTCGTCTCCGGACCGTCAGGCGTCGGCAAGGGAACGCTCGTCTCGCTTCTCCGCGAGCGGCGCTCCGGCCTGGGCCTGACGGTCTCTGCGACGACGCGCTCCCCTCGACCGGGCGAGGTTGACGGCACCTCCTACTACTTCCTCGACGACGCGGAGTTCGACCGCCTCGTCGAGCAGGGAGAGTTTCTCGAGTGGGCGTGGGTCCACGGCCACCGCTACGGCACGCTGCGCCGCGAGGCCGACCGGCTCATCAGCTCCGGCAGCTCCGTCGTGCTCGAGATCGACGTCCAGGGCGGCCTCAACGTCCGCAAGGTCCACCCCGACGCCGTGCTCGTGTTCATCGAGCCACCCAGCGCCGAGGAGCTCGAGCGCAGGCTGCGTGGCCGCGGCACCGAGGACGAGGCCTCCGTCGAGCGTCGGCTCGCCAATGCCGGCGAGGAGCTGCGCATGGCCGGGCTCTACGACGTCCGCATCGTCAACGACGACCTCGAGCGGGCGTGCGACGAGCTTGCGCATGCGATTGACACGTACGAGACAAACGGAGGTTCCCACTAAGATGTCCGTCATCAAGCCCGAGATCGACAACCTGCTCGCCCAGACCGAGCACAACCCGTTCCTCCTCTGCACGCTCGCCTCCAAGCGCGCCTGCGACATCAACAACATGGTCCGCGGCCAGCACCTGCGCGTCACGGCCATCCAGGAGACCGACGACATCACCACCGTCGTCTCCGGCAAGGACAGCGTCTCCATCGCCATGAAGGAGATCGAGGACGGCACCCTGAGCTTCGTCAAGGAGGACTTCGACGAGGACATCAAGGGCTCCAACACCATCTCCCTCTAGGCGTGCCATGACCGAGAGACTCTGCCTGGTCCACTACCACGAGATTGGCCTCAAAGGGAAGAACCGCTCCATCTTCGAGAACCAGCTCGTGACCAACCTGCACCGCGCGCTCCACGGCTTCGACGTCGCCCAGATCGCACGCATCTCGGGCTACGTCGTCGTGGAGGCCTCTGACGGCCAGGCCGGCGAGGAGATGGCCGCCGCCATCCGCCAGGTCCCCGGCGTCGCGCGCGTCTCGCTCGCGTACCGCTGCGGCCTCGACGAGGGCGAGTACGTCGCGGCCGCCCTGCGCGCCCTTGGGGAGGCGGGGGAGTTCTCGACCTTCAAGGTCCATGCCCGCCGCTCCTCGACCACGTACCCGCTGCACACCCTCGAGATGAACCAGCTCGTGGGCTCGGCCCTGTGCGAGGCGTTCCCCGACAAGAAGGTCGACGTCCACCACCCGGACGTCACCGTCGTCGTGCACGTCGTCCAGGGCAGCGTCTACGTCTATGCCGCGAGCGCCCCCGGCGTCGGCGGCCTTCCCGTCGGCACCGCCGGCAAGGTCGTGACGCTGCTGTCGTCGGGT
>CALCDK010000090.1 GCA_937900605.1 uncultured Olsenella sp. | reverse complement strand
TCCTCGCCAAGGAAACGACACCCGAAGCCAGCTTCGGCGTGATCGGCCAGGCCGGTGAAAACCTCGTGCCGATGTCGAACATGATGGTCGACAAGAGCCACTCCGCCGGCGGTCTCGGCTCCGTGATGGGCAAGAAGCACCTCAAGGGCATCGTCGTCTACGGCAACCAGGCCATCCACATCCACGCCGATCCGAAGGAATGGGAGGAGCTCATCGACTCCCACCGCAAGATCCTAGGCGCGCACACGCACTCCATCGTCTCGCGCAAGCCGCATCCGATGTTCGAGTACCACACGCCTGCGAGCCGCTGGTCCGCCTTCCCGGGCGCCAAGTGGGGTGCCGCCAATCCGCCCGTCATGCTCACCGACGCGGACATGGACCCCCACAACCCCAACCACATCGGCTACCGCACCTGCTCGTCCGAGTTCTACATGGGCCCGACGATGTGGAACTACACGGTGCGCAACACGGGCTGCTACGCCTGCCCGATCCGCTGCTACTCCGTGATCCGCGACGATGAAACGGCCGCGAAGTACAACGTCAACGCCATCACCGAACAGACCTGCATGGCGCTCTACGGCCGCTGGTTCTTCCCGTCGCTCCTCAAGGACCTGATGAAGCCCGTCTCCCGCGAGGCCTGCCTCGTCGGCAGCCAGACGATGGACGATCTGGGCCTGTGGTGCAACTACGGCCAGCTCCACCGCGACTTCTGCACGATGTACACCAAGGGCTACTTCAAGAAGTACCTGCCCGAAGAGGAGTACAAGAGCATCGACTGGTCCAAGATCGACAATCCCGATCCGCGCATCCTCCAGGACATCCTGCCGCGCATCGCCTACCGCAAGGGCGAGTTCGGCCGCTGGATGGGCGAGACGACGCCCGTCATGCTCGAGCACTTCGGCCTCACCGAAGACGAATGGAAGAAGAACCACGACACGCTCTACTGGTCCGTCGGCCATCCGAAGCACCACGGCAATGAAAACGACGGCCAGATCGGCACGGTTCTCAACTGCATGTACAACCGCGATCCGATGAGCCACGGCCACATCAACTTCTCGACCTCCGGTCTGCCGCTGGAGCTCCAGCGCGAGATCGCCGCGAAGTTCTGGGGCGACGGCTCCGCCGTCGACGGCATCGGCGACTATCGTCCGACCAACAAGTACAAGATGATCCGCCTGCGCTGGGTCATCGCCCGCAAGGAGCTGCACGACATGCTCGGCATCTGCTCCTGGACAGCCCCGTGGGAACTCTCTCCGCTTCGCGAGCGCGGCTACATCGGTGACATCGAGATGGAAAGCAAGGTCTTCAAGGCCGTGACCGGCATCTCCATGACCCAGGACGAGCTCGACAAGGCCGGCCTGCGCGCCTTCCTGCTGCAGCGCCTCTACACGATGCGCCAGCTCAAGACGAAGGACATGCGCCACGTCCACGACCGCTATCCCGACTGGATCTTCGACGACGCCAAGGGTCGCGCCCCGTTCACGAAGGGGACGATCCGCATGGAGCACGACGACATCGAGAAGAGCTTCGACCTCTTCTTCGAGCTCATGGACTTCGACGTGAAGACCGGCGCTCCGACGGAAAAGTGCCTCAATGAGTACGGTCTCGCCAAGGCCGTTCCGGTCATGAAGAAGGAAGGTCTTCTCTAAGTCATGGGCAAGGAACGGATGAAGATGCAAGAGAACATGAATCCGGCGCCCGAAGGCGCCCAGACCCCGGCGGACGAAGAAGCTGCCCGCGAGGCCGCAAGGCTCTCGCAGCTCAAGGCCGACATGCTCGTCCTCATCGACACGGTGGCCGACAGCAGCCGCGACGTGAAGCTCATCGACGGCGACACGCTCTTTGAGCGCTTCGCAAAGAGGGCGAGCGTCGCCGAAGCGCCCGAGGTCGACGAGCTCGTGCGCGAAGCCGAAGCCGACATCGACGCGGTCCTTGGCCGCACTGACGGCGTCTCCGCCAACGTGGTGAAGTTCCGCAGCAAGAGCGAGATGAAGGCGCATGCCGACGAGGTTGCGACCCAGAAGGCGCAGCGCCGGGTCTTCTCGCGCCGCGAGGTGATCCAGAACCTCCTCGCGGGCAACGTTGCGAGCGTCGTGAAGGCCGCCGAGGCGGCCGACGCGAAGACGGAGCCCGAGGGCGAGGCGCGCGAGATCACGCGCGAGTACTTCGACGAGGTGCTCTCCCGCGTGCTCGAGGGCGACTACGGCGTCTGTTCTCTGGAAAGCTGGGACAAGGTGACCTATTACCACTACTCTCCGCTGCTTTCCTGCTCGTACGCGCGCATCCTCTCGGCCGAGAACAATCCGGTCGAGCAGGGGGTCGACATGATCCGCGAGTCGAGCCGCGTCTATCCGCGTCCGGTGGCCATCGGCGTCTTTGAGGAGCCTCCCTTCGGCATCGAGGCCGAGGAGCTCCAGGAGATGCTCAAGATGATCGCCCAGGACCCAGAAAAGCA
>CALCDK010000089.1 GCA_937900605.1 uncultured Olsenella sp. | reverse complement strand
TGCAGTCAACGTTGAACTCGCGCTTCAGGCGGTCGACGATGATCTCGAGGTGCAACTCGCCCATGCCGGCGATGATGGTCTGGCCGGTCTCCTGATCCGTGTGAACCTGGAAGGTCGGGTCCTCCTCGGCGAGCTTGGCAAGGCCAACGCTCATCTTGTCCTGCTCGGCCTTGGTCTTGGGCTCGACGGCGACGTCGATGACCGGGTCGGCGAACTGGATGGACTCGAGGATGATCGGGTGCTTCTCGTCGCACAGCGTGTCACCGGTGGTGGTGTTCTTGAGGCCGACGCAGGCGACGATGTCGCCGGCGGAGCACTCCTCGCGGTCGACGCGGTCGTTGGCGTTCATCTCGAGGATGCGGCCCAGACGTTCGCGACCGTCCTTGACGGCGTTGTAGACGTAGGAGCCGGCCTCGGCCTGACCCGAGTAGACGCGGATGTAGGTGAGCTTGCCGACGTAGGGGTCGGTCATGATCTTGAACGCCAGGGCCGAGAAGGGCTCCTTGGGGTCGGCGTGACGAACCTCGGTCTCGCCCTTGAGGTTGGTACCGTCGATCTCGGTGACGTCGAGCGGGCTGGGGAGGTAGTCGACGACGGCGTCGAGGAGCTCCTGGATGCCCTTGTTCTTGTAGGCGGAGCCGACGAAGACGAGGTTGAGCTCGCCGGCGACGACGCCCTTGCGCAGGGCGGCCTTGAGCATGTCCACGGGAATCTCGGCGTCCTCGAGCACGAGCTCCATGATCTCATCGGAGAAGTTGGAGGCAGCGTCGAGCAGCTCCTCGCGCTTCTCGGCGGCGAGGTCGGCGAACTCCTCGGGGATGGAGCCCATGACCTCGGGGTAGATCATGCCCTTGGAGTCCTCCTTGAAGTCCCAGGCCTCCATGGTGACAAGGTCGATGATGCCCCAGAAGTTGTTCTCGGCGCCCATGGGAATCTGGGCCGCGATCGCATTGGCGGACAGGCGGTCCTTCATGGTCTCGATGGCGTGGAAGAAGTCCGCGCCGACGCGGTCATACTTGTTGATGAACGCGATGCGCGGGACGTTGTAGTTGGTGGCCTGACGCCAGACGGTCTCGGACTGCGGCTGGACGCCGGCGACGGCGTCGAAGACCGCGACGGCACCGTCGAGGACGCGCAGGCAGCGCTCGACCTCGGCCGTGAAGTCGACGTGACCCGGAGTGTCGATGATCTGGATGACGTGGTCCTTCCAGAAGCACGTGGTGGCGGCGGAGGTGATGGTGACGCCGCGCTCCTGCTCCTGAACCATCCAGTCCATGGTGGCAGCGCCCTCGTGGACCTCACCGATCTTGTGGGTCTTGCCGGTGTAGTAGAGGATGCGCTCGGTAGTGGTGGTCTTGCCGGCATCGATGTGGGCCATGATGCCGATGTTGCGCATGTCTTCGAGCTTGTACTTAACCTTAGCCATGAGTAGCTTCTCCTCGGGTCAGCGAACTAGAAGCGGTAGTGAGAGAATGCGCGGTTCGCCTCGGCCATCTTGAAGAGGTCCTCGCGCTTCTTGACGGAAGCGCCGACGCCGTTGGAGGCGTCGAGGATCTCGTTGGCAAGGCGCTCGGCCATGGTCTTCTCCTTGCGGGCGCGGGAGAAGTTGACCATCCAGCGGATGGCAAGGGTGGTGGCACGACGGGAGTTGACCTCCATGGGCACCTGGTAGGTGGCGCCACCGACGCGCTTGGGCTTGACCTCGAGGGTCGGGCGGATGTTGTCCATGGCCTTCTTGAAGACAGCCAGGGCGTCCTCGCCGGACTTCTCGGCGACGAGCTCGAACGCGCGGTAGACGATGCGCTCGGCGGTGGCCTTCTTGCCATCGAGCAGGACCTTGTTGATCAGCTGGGTGACAAGGCGGTTGTTGTAGACGGCGTCAGGCTGAACCTCACGACGGTTTGCTGCTGCACGACGCGGCATGTTATATCTCCTCAGAACTGGGGTGCGACTAGATTGCGATGACTACTTGGGGCGCTTGGTGCCGTAGCGGGAACGCGCCTTCTGGCGGTTCTGGACGGCAGCGCAGTCGTAGGCGCCGCGGACGATCTTGTAGCGCACACCAGGCAGGTCGCGGACGCGGCCGCCGCGGATGAGGACGATGGAGTGCTCCTGGAGGTTGTGGCCCTCGCCGGGGATGTAAGCGGTGACCTCGATGCCGTTGACGAGACGGACACGGGCGACCTTGCGAAGAGCCGAGTTCGGCTTCTTGGGCGTGGTGGTGAAGACGCGGGTGCAGACGCCGCGCTTCTGGGGGTTGTGCTGCAGGGCTGCGTTCTTGGACTTGGCCTTGACGCTCACGCGGCCATTGCGAACGAGCTGGTTGATTGTAGGCAAAGTTCTCTCCTTCTTGTACCTATCGAAGTGCAGTGATCGTCTTATTCAAGGGCCGAGCAGCACCTCTGCCCCGGATAGACCGATGGTGAACGTTACGCCCGCACAAGCTGCTTGTCAAAAAGCCACGGCGCCGGGCGTATCCCTCTTCACATTTCGTCTATCGAGAAGGGCGCGGGGCGCGGGGCCGAAGCCCTGCGCCCCGCGCCCGGAAGCGATGCGTCGCGCGCTACTCGCCCCTGGACTCGCTCTCCTGGCGGACCACCTGCGTGAGCAAGTCGTCGAGGGAGCCGAGGTCCTCGTTGATGACGTCGGAGTCGACCGGGACGTCGGAGCCGCCAATCAGCTCGTCGTCGGAGGCGTGGGTGGCGGGGGCGGCAGTGCCGAGCATGATGTCGCCACCCTCGTCGGGCGAGAAGACCATGTTGAGCAGCTGGGACAGGTCCTCGCTGTCGGCGCCCTCGTCCTCGGGCTCGAGGATGTAGAGCAGGCCGCGGGCCTCGAGGCCGTCGCGCAGCTCCTCGATGGCCTTGGCACCGATGCCGTCGATGCGCAGCAGGTCGTCCTCGGTCTTGCCGATGAGGTCGCCCACGGTCTCGATGCCGACCTCGCTGAACTTGTTGGTCCAGCGCTGCGAGACGCCCAAGTCGTCGAAGAGGTAGAGCTTGGCGTCCTCGCTGGAGAGGGTGCGGCCGTTCTTGGAGTAGACGCCGCCGAAGCCGTACTCGTCGCCGACCCAGTCGAGCTGCTTGGGCAGCTGCTCCTCGATGCCCTTGAGCTCGTCGGGGGCCCACTCGGGCAGGCTCTTGGCCTGCGGGGAGGTGGGGCCGTCGATCCTGGTGCCGTGGTAGGTGAGCTCGACGTCGTTGTAGGCGGACAGGCCCGTGCCGGCGGGGATCTTCTTGCCGACGATGACGTTGGACTTAAGGTCGAGCAGGTGGTCGACGTCGCCCTCGA
>CALCDK010000088.1 GCA_937900605.1 uncultured Olsenella sp. | reverse complement strand
GGCGTCGGCAGCCTCATCGACTCCATGGCGCAGTTCGGCACCGTCGGCAACGTCGACATGACCCTGAACCGCATCGTCGCCACCCGCCAGTCGGGCCAGTACTCCCAGGGCACGATGACCTGGGCGGACGGCACCTCGACCGCGCAGCTGCGCTTCGACCCGTCCACCGCTCTGCTCGAGTACGCGCCCGTCGTCCCGGGCGACTACGGCCCCATGGGCTTCGAGTCGGACGAGGGCTTCGTGCGCGCCGCGGTCTCGCAGGACCCCGCGGGCCGCGAGGAGGCCCAGCGCCACGACGCCAACTGGACCGACCTGTCCGGCCGTCGCCTCGCCCGCATCTTCAGCGTCACCAACCACCGCCGCGCGTCGCTCGTGGTCACCAAGCGCGTCGAGGTCCCTGCGGGCCTGCAGGGCCCCGAGGCCGGCAGCGCACCGCGCTTCTCGATGACGCTGGGCCTCAGGCGCGGCGCCCTGCCGCTGCCCGGCGAGTTCGACGCCCGCGTCACCCGCGCCGACGGCGCCACCGAGGACCTGCGCGTCTCCGACGGCTCCGTCCTCGAGCTCGCCGACGGCGACTCCGCCTGCGTCTTCGGCCTGCCCGACGGCGCGACCTACGAGGTTGTCGAGGGGCCCGTCGCCGGCTACGCGCAGACCACCCCGGCCGCCGGCGCGCCCGCCACGGGCACCATCGACGCTGCGACCACGGCCCGCGCCGACTTCGTGAACGCCTACGCGCCCGTCGCGAGCCTGCCGGCCGACGCCGACGTCCGCTTCCGCAAGGGCTTTGACGCCTGGGACAAGGTGGCCCCGGGCACGACCTTCTCGATGCGCCTCTCCGCGCTGGGCGACGCGCCGCTGCCCGCCGGCGAACAGACCGACGCCCACGGGCGCCACGTACTCGTCGAGGTCTCGGACAACGCCGAGAAGGGCTTCGGCGGCATCTCGTACGACCGTCCGGGCACCTACACCTACACGGTGAGGGAGCAGGACGGTGACGCCCTGGGCGTGGAGTACTCGCCCGAGGTCTACCGCGTCGTCGTCACGGTCGCCGAGAACCGCGCCACCGCGATGCTCGAGGCGAGCTACGCCATGACGCGCGTCGTGGACGCCCAGGGTGCCCGTGTCGAGCAGCCCGTCCCCGACGGCGTGGCGACCTTTGACAACCGCTTCGAGCTCACTGCCGCCACGGTGAGCCTCGTGGCCCGCAAGGAGTACGCGGTGAGCGGCCTGCCCGCCCCGGCCCCCGAGGGCGCCTTCGAGTTCTCGCTCGAGGCCGTGACCGAGGGCGCGCCGATGCCCGCCGACACCACGGCGACCAATGCCGTCGACGGCTCGGTGTCCTTCTCGACCATCTCGTACGGCGCCGCCGACGCGGGCAGGACCTACGTCTACCGCCTGCGCGAGGTCCCCGGTGCGGGCCCGGTGCGCTATGACGCGACCGAGTACTACGCCTTCGTGACCGTGACGGCCGAGCCCAACCAGGACGGCGCCGACGCGGTGCGAGCCAGCGTGGCCTACCGCGCCAGCGACGACCCGAGCGCCCCGACGCTCGACGGCCAGCCCACCTTCCGCAACGCGTACGACCCCGCGCCGGCGGTCCTCGCCGGTGACGCGGCGCTGCGCGGCACCAAGGTCATCATGGGCCGCGACCAGCTGCCCTCCGACGACTTCGAGTTCGTGCTGTCCGCCGCCGACGCCGAGACCCTTATGGCCCTGGTCAACGACTCCGTCGTGCTGGGCGACGACCCTGCCGCCATCACGCTGACGGCGCACGCGGCCGGCGGCAGCGCCGACTTCTCCTTCGGGTCGCTGCGCTTCTCGCACCCCGGCACGTACCGCTTCGCGGTGCGCGAGACGTCCGCCGCCCCGCAGGGCATGACCAACGACGCGACGCCCAGCACGGTGCTCGTCGAGGTCGCCGACGACGGCACGGGCGCGCTCGCGGCCACCGTCACGTGTGACAACGGCGCCGACTCCGCGGCCGGCGACCGCGTCGTGTTCGTCAACTCCTACGAGGCGCACGGCGCCAGCGCCGGCGTGTCCGTGAGCAAGCAGATGACCGGCCGCGACCTGCTCGCGAGCGAGTTCTCGTTCTCCATCGCGCCCACGGACAGCCCCACCGTCACGGCCGCCGAGGCCCGCGCCCGTGCCGGCGAGGAGCGCCTCGCGGGCTTCTCGTCCACTGCCGCCACGCGTGACGAGTCCGGCGTGGCCACCGCCGACCTGGGCACCTTCCTCGCGGGCATCCCGTTCGACCAGGACGACGCCGGCAAGGCCTTCTCGTACCTGGTGGCCGAGAAGCCCGGCGCGCTGGGCGGCGTGACCTACGACCGCTCCGTGTACCGCGTCGACCTTGTGGCCACCGACGGCGGTGACGGCACCATGGCCGTCGACGCGCACATCGTCCGCGTGGCCGACGCCCAGGGCGCGCCCTGCTCCGAGCCCGTCGAGGGCACCCGCATCACCTTCGCCAACTCCTACCACGCCGCCGCGGTCACCTCGCCCGACGTGACGCTCTCCAAGGCGCTCCAGGGCCGCGGCTGGACCGACCGCGACTCCTTCGGCTTCCGCCTCGTGCCGGTCTCTGTCGACGGCAGGACCGACGCCGACGCGCTGGCCTCGATGCCCGCGTTCCAGGACGCCGTGGCCGACGCCTCCTCGCCGTCGGGCGCCGACGGCTCCGTGCGCGAGCTGACCTTCTCCGGTGCGTCCTTCTCGCAGCCCGGCACCTACGTGTACGAGGCCCGCGAGCTGGGCGCCGACGGACAGCCCGCCACGGGCGGCGTGCGTGACGGCGTCGTGCTCGACACGGCCTCCGTCGCGGTGACGGTCGCCGTGGCCGATGTCGGAGCGGGCCAGCTGACGGCCAGCGTGGCCGTCGCCGACCCCGTCGAGGGCCGCCCGGCGCACTTCGTGAACTCCTACGTGCCCGCGATGACGCCTGACGCGCAGGCCAACCTTTCGGCCCGCTTCCGCAAGGTCCTTCTCGGCCGTGACTGGGCCGAGGGCGACGCCTTCACCTTCCGCATCGCCGCCGACCCGTCCAACCCCGACGCGCCCATGCCGGCCCGCACCGAGGTGACGGTCCACGACGCCTCCGAGGCCGCGGCCTTCGGCTTTGGCAGCATCGCCTACGGCCCCGACGACCTCGTCGGCGCCCCGCAGGCCGCTGACGGCTCGCGCACCAGGACCTTCCTCTACCACGTGACCGAGGATGCGCCCGCCCAGCCCGGCGTCACCTCCGACGGCAACGTCGCCGACGTCGAGGTCACCGTCACCGACGACGGCCTGGGCACCCTGGCCGCCACCGTGGTCGTGCGCAACGACACCTTCCGTAACACCTACGCCTCCGGCACCGTCCACGCGGCCGGCGCCCTGCGCGTCGAGAAGCACCTGACCGGCCGCGACCTGGCCCAGGGCGAGTTCGTCTTCGACGTCGTCCCGCAGACCGACGACGCCCGCGCCAAGTGGGGCGACGCCGGCATGACGCTCGCCTGCGACGCCGCCCTGCGCGGCGCCGACGGGGTCGCCACCTCCTCCACCGACGCGGATCTTGGCGACCTGGGCCTCGAGGACGTGGGCCGTGACCTGTCCCTTCTCGTCACCGAGCGCAACGGCGGGCTGCCGGGCGTGTCCTATGACGCGGCCCAGCACCTCGTGACCCTCGCGGTGCGCGACGACCCGGCCGCCGCCACGCTGCACGTCGACGTGACGATCGACGGCGAGAAGGTCGCCACGTGGAGCTCCGACGCCCCCGTCGAGCCCGTGACCGTCGCCTTCCACAACGCGTACGCCGCCACGCCCGGCGCCCTCGGCGGTCAGGGCGAGGCCGCGATCCGCGCCACCAAGCGCCTCGAGGGCCGCCCGATCGTGGCCGGCGAGTTCTCCTTCGTCGTCGCCAACGAGCGCACCGGCGAGCTCGTGTCCACGGGCACCTGCGACGCCGACGGCGCGATCTCGTTCGAGCCGGTCTCCTACGACACCGAGAAGCTCGTGCGTGACGTGGCCCGCGGCGCGGCCGAGCTGCGCCGCACCGAGGCCGCCGACGTCTACCTGTACCGCTACGCCGTGAGCGAGGACGCCTCCGCGCTGCCCGGCGGCGTCACGTCCGACGGCGCCTCGCACGTCGTCGAGGTCAGCGTCGCCGACGACCGTCGCGGCGCCCTGTCCGTCTCGGTGGCGTACCCCGAGGCCCAGCCCGACGGCCTGGCCTTCTCCAACTACTACCGCGCCGAGGCGGTGCCCATGAGCCTGACCGGCCGCAAGGTCCTCACGGCCGAGCCGGGCCTTGCGCCCGCCGACATCACCGGCCGCTTCCAGTTCGCTGTCACGGCCCCCGAGGGCGCGCCCATGCCCGAGCGCACCACGGCGACCAACGACGCCGCGGGCAACGTCGACTTCGGCACCGTGACGTTCACGCTTGACGACCTCAACCGCCCGCCGATGCGGCCGACCGTACCGCCCGCTTCACGTACACCGTCACCGAGTCCGGCCACGTCCCGGGCGTCACCAACGACCCGGTTGCGTCGCGCGACGTCACCTTCGTCGTCCACGACGACGGCGACGGCACCCTCTCGGTGACGCGCGACGGCGAGACGGACGCGTCCTTCTCGTTCACCAACGCCTACGCGGTCGAGCCCGCGACGTCGTCGCCCACCGATTCCGGCATCGTGGTCCGCAAGGAGCTGACCGGCCGCGACCTGCGTGACGGCGAGTTCGAGTTCGCCATGGCGTCGCGTGACGGGGGCATGCCCGGCGTCTGGACGGCGAGAAGTGCCGCCGACGGCTCCGTCGAGCTGCCCGCGGTCGAGTTCTCGCGCCCGGGCTCGTACGAGTTCTCCCTGGCCGAGGTCGAGGGCGAGCTGGGCGGCGTCACCTACGACCCCGCGACCTACCTGCTCGTGGCGGCCGTCGCCGACCGCGGTGACGGCACGCTGTCCGTGAGCTGGCAGGTGCGCGACGCCCACGGCGACCCCGTCGACGAGGCCGTGTTCCGCAACTCCTACGCCGCTGCGCCCGCCTCGCTCGGCTTTAACGCTGCCAAGGTGCTTGCCGGCCGTCCGCTGGTCGAGGGCGAGTTCTCCTTCGAGCTGCTGCGTGACGGCGAGGTCGTCCAGACGGCCGCCAACCTCGCCGACGGCTCCATCGTCTTCGCCCCGGTCGAGTTCGACCAGGTGGGCGAGCACGACTTCGCCATCCGCGAGGTCGTGGGCGACGCGCAGGGCGTCAGCTACGACCGCACCGTGTTCACGTACCACGTGAGCGTCACCGACCCCGGTGACGGCCAGCTGCTCGTCACGTGGGAGCAGGGCCCGGAGGGCGCGCCCGTCTTCCGCAACGCGTACGTGCCGCCCGCGCCCCCGGTCGAGCCGGGCGTCCCGTCCGAGCCCGAGGGCGGCGACCAGCCTGGCGACGAGCCGCAGCCCGACCCCGACGCGTCGCACGGCACCGGGAGGCTGCCCTTCTCTGGTGACGTCTCCGGCCTCGGCGCGCTTCTCGCCGCGGCCTGCGGTGGGACCGCGCTTCTCGCCGCCCGTCGCACGCGTCGCCGCGACTAGCGGCTGACGCGCGCAGGGAAGTCGTCCGCATGGCGGCCGACCTCGGGGAGTCCCGGGGCCGGCCGCTTTTTTCGCGCCGCTTCCGGGGCGGCTCCCCGCGGTGCCCCCTTCGCCGCCATGTTGCAGATCCCGAAAGTTCTTTGAAAGGGCAAATTGGCGCCGCGGGACGCGTGATACGGTGGAGTCGACTATCCGAGCACGTACGAAAGACGCAGCATGTTCAAGAGATTCGCCTCGTACTACCGCGGACAGGTCCACCTCTTCGTGATCGACCTGCTCGCAGCCATCACCGTCGCCGGCATCGACCTCGCGTTCCCGCAGATCCTGCGCTCCCTCACCGGAGGCCTGTTCGCTGACGGCCCCACCGCCATCCTCGGTGTCCTCGCCTACCTGGCTCTCGGCCTCGTGGGCCTGTACGCCATCAGGTTCGTGTGCCGCTACTTCGTCCTCTACTGGGGCCACGTCATGGGCGCCCGCATGGAGAGCCACATGCGCGAGGACCTCTTCGACGCGTACACGCGCCAGAGCTTCTCGTACTTCGACCACCACAAGTCCGGCGACCTCATGAGCCGCCTGGTCTCCGACCTCTTCGACATCGCCGAGGCCGCCCACCACGGCCCCGAGTACCTCGTCATCGGCGTGATCGAGATCGCGGGCTCCTTCGTGATCCTGGCCACCATCAACTGGCAGCTCACGCTCGTCCTCGCGGTCATCGCCGTGGCGCTTCTCGCCTACAACTGCGTGGCCAACGTCCGCATGCAGGGCATCTACACCGAGAACCGCGTGCGCATCTCGGGCGTCAACTCGCGTGTCGAGGACGCCATCGCCGGCGCCCGCGTGGTCAAGGGCTTCGCCGCCGAGCAGGCCGAGCGCGACAAGTTCCGCGTCACCAACGACGCCTACCTGGACTCCAAGACGCGCATGTACCGCTGCATGGCCCGATACCAGTCCATGGTCTCGGCCATGATGGGCGTCCTCAACACCGTCATCCTGGTGCTGGGCGGCTGGCTCATCGCCCAGGGTCAGATGCAGGCCGTCGACCTGGCTACCTACGCGCTGTACATCTCGCTGTTCACCGCGCCGATCCAGAGCATCCTCGACTTCACCGAGATGTTCCAGAAGGCCGCCGCGGGCTTCCGCCGCTTCGTCGAGGTGCTCGACACCGTCCCCGCGGTGCTCGACGCCCCCGACGCCGCCGCGCTGCGCGTGACGCAGGGCGCCATCAGCTACCACGGCGTCCGCTTCGCCTACGACGACGAGGACGGCAACCCCGGCGACGAGGTCATCCGCGGCCTCGACCTGGACATCGAGCCCGGCCGCACCGTTGCCCTCGTGGGTCCGTCGGGCGGCGGCAAGTCCACCACCTGCGCGCTTCTCCCCAGGTTCTACGACGTGACCGCCGGCTCCATCACCATCGACGGCCAGGACGTCCGCGAGGTCACGCAGGACAGCCTGCGCCGTTCCATCGGCCTCGTCCAGCAGGAGGTCTACCTCTTCGACGGCACGATCGCGGAGAACATCGCCTACGGCACGCCCGGCGCCACCATCGACCAGGTCCGCGAGGCCGCCCGCCGCGCCAACATCGCCGAGTTCGTCGAGTCGCTGCCCGACGGCTATCAGACGCAGGTCGGCGAGCGCGGCAGCCACCTGTCCGGCGGCCAGAAGCAGCGCATCGCCATCGCCCGCGTGTTCCTCAAGAACCCGCCCATCCTGATCTTCGACGAGGCCACGTCCGCTCTGGACAACGAGTCCGAGCGCGCCGTCCAGGAGTCGCTGTCCGAGCTGTCGCGCGGCCGCACCACGCTGGTCATCGCGCACCGCCTGTCCACGATCAAGTCCGCCGACGAGATCGTCACCATGGAGGACGGCCAGGTCTCCGAGCGCGGCACCCACGAGGAGCTCCTCGCCCGAGGTGGCACCTACGCTCGCTACTACAAGATGCAGTTTGCGGATGGAGAAGCGCCGCAGGCCTAGCGCCGCTGGGCCCCTCTCCTGCGCCTGCGCGTATACTCGAAGGTCGGTACCTTCTAAGGCTGGGCCGCTCGCCTCCAGGGGACGGGCGGCCCAGCCCTGTGACGGGAGAAGAGCATGGCCAAGAAAACCGAGATCGCGCGCATCCAGAAGGGCGCCCTCAACGCCGACCAGGCCGAGGAGCTCTTCTCGACCGTCGATCACACCGGTCACAGCGACGAGGAGCGCGCACGCCGCCAGCACGCCCGCCGCAAGGAGAAGGGTGTCTCCCTGGACATCGACCCGCTCTCCGAGGAGGACCCCTCCGGCTCCAACGTCGGCAAGGTCATCACCACTACGGCCGTCTCGTTCGTGGTCATCTTCCTTCTCGCCGTCGTCGTGGGCCAGGTCTCCTTCGGCATCATCCGCCGCTCCAACACCGCCAACCTCGCCGAGGCCGTCAACGTGCGCACCGTGGCGTCCGCCCTGCGCGGCGGCGTCGAGTGGGGCAACGGCTTCACGCAGTTCCCCGAGGACTTCTCGGTCCAGGAGGCGGACCAGAACACCGGCCGCGTCGAGGTCACCGTCTGCGACACCACGTCCGAGAACGCGCTCGAGTGCTTCGCCGGCTCGCAGGTCCAGGCCACGGCCTTCGCGGTCAACGCGTTGCTCAATCCGGACATCGACACCGTCGTCTACCACGTTAACGTCCACATGGACGACGACGGCGAGATCCAGCGCTCGGCCCTGTTCGGCTTCCTCAAGCCCACCGGCGACGTGACCTCGTACATGACGTTCGTCTGGACCAAGACGCAGTCCGCCAGCGGCGTGAACTTCGAGTGCAAGATCCAGGGCATCAACGACTCCATCCAGGACGAGCTGCGCGACCAGATCACCACCGCGTTCACCCCGGTGCAGATGCTCATGGGCAACGGCTCCGACAGGACCGGCACCAACGCGACGCCCGAGCGCTAGCGGCCTCGGCCACGGCGGCGGCCGTGCGAGACCGGCCGCACGACGACTGGCCGCACGGCCGCACGAGCGCGCCAGGACAGGCCGACACTCGGGGAGGGCCCGGGTCGCGTTCCGCACGGGACGTGCCCTGGGCCCTCCCTCTTGCGTCGGGAGGCCCGCGCCCTGGTCCGCGTCGCGGCGAGAAGGGCCGTGCTTCTCGGCTGCCAACTGTCAGCTCGCGCCACGTGGCCGCGGGCTGTGGCATGCTAGAATCCCACCCCAAACAACGGTGCAGAGGAGGGCCCATGTACTGCCTCAAGTGCGGAGCGCAGCTCCCCGACGACGCCAGGTTCTGTCCCGTCTGCGGCACCCCCGTCGAGCAGGTCCCCGCGCCCAGGCGCCTCGAGGACCCCATCGAGCCGCTCGCCGGCGGCGCCGTCCCGCCCGTCCCGCTCGCGCCGCCCCCGCGCGCCACGCGCATCCCCGACGGCCGCCACCGCGGCCCGGCCAGGCGCATCACCCCGCAGCGCCGAGAGGTGCCGCTGTCCTCGCTGGACCCCTCCATGTCCGTGTGGCCCGGCCCGGCGCCCGAGCCCACGGCCCCGCCTGCGTCCCAGCCCGGTCCCGCCGCGCACGTGACGGCGCCCGAGCCGCCTGCCGCCGGTGGCTCCTCCGACGCTCCGGCCCCGTTCGCCGCCGACGCCCCCGCAGAAGAGACGTGCGTCCTTCTCGCCTCCGACGTGACCGACACCGCGTCCGGCGTGCAGGCCGCGCCCGACGGCGCCCCGGCCGGCGGCGCCCCCGCGGGCCCTGACCCGACCGCGCCCTTCTCGCCGGCAGCCGCTCCTGGCGACACCGCGCCCTCCCGGGTCGTCGCCCCGCGCCCCGACGTGCCCGCGCCCAAGCCGCGCCGCCACCGCTCGCGCGCGGGCGTCGCCGTGGTCCTCGTCGCCGCGGTCGTGGCCCTTGGCGTCGTCGTGGCCACCGCGTCCGGGGTTCTCGGCGGCGCGCACGACGACGGTCCCAGGGTCGAGCCGCCCTCCGACGGGTCGGTCGCGCCCATCCAGCAGCCCTCCGGCCCCGTCAGCGACGACCAGCCCGACGTGGCCGTGCGCGACCGCGTGGCCGACTACTCCTGGGACGAGCTCTCGCAGCTCGCCGACCAGATCGCCTCCGCTCCGGACCAGGCCGCCCGCCTCGAGGTCGCCCTCCGACACCACCTGTGCGCGCCGGACGGCACCCTCGACGGCACGCAGGCCAAGGACGTCACGCTCTCCGATGGCACCACCGTCACGCTGCGCGTCGCGGGCTTCGGCCAGGACCTTCTCGCTGACGGCAGCGGCGTGGCGGGCATCAGCCTCGTCGCCTCGACGCCGGTGGGCGCCCGTGCGATCAACGACGTCGACGCGGTGGTCCCGTGGGGCCAGTGCAGCCTGCGCGCGTGGCTCGAGCAGACGCTGCTGCCCATGCTGCCCGACGACCTGCGCGACGCGGTCGTGACCGTGGACAAGCAGACCAACCTGCCCGCGCAGGCGGGCCCCGGTGCCGCCGCGCCTGCGGCCGCCGCGGTGACGCAGGAGAGGACCGAGGACCGGCTCTGGGTCCCGTCGTACTCCGAGGTCGCCGGCGCCCCGACGTCCGCCAACAAGCGCGCGGGCGTCTACCGCGTCGAGGGCGAGCAGTACCAGCTCTTCTCCGACGCCGGCGTGAGCGACTACCAGCCCAACGCGGCCACGGCCCTGGGCGACGGCGCGTACTGGTGGCTCCGCAGCCCCGACGTGAGCAACGCCCGCTGGTACCTGTGCGTCCAGCCCGACGGCACGCCCACGTACGGCAACCGCCCCGGCAGCCAGAACCAGGTGCTCTTCGGCCTGTGCCTCTAGCGAGAGGGGCCTCGTGCCGCCGGGACGGGCCGTCACCCGCGCCACCGCGCGGCCCTTCTCGCCGCCGCCACAACGACAGACGCAAACGGGGCCGTGCCCGCGATCGCTCGCAGGCACGGCCCCGCCTCGTTGCCGCAGGAACCGGCGTCCCCCAGTTACGCGAGAAGCGCCGTGACGTCGCCCAGGACGCTCTCGAAGCTCACGCCGCGGACCTCGTAGTCGGGCTGCTCGGGCGTGATGCGCATCGCGTCGCGAACCAGCGTGCCGGCGAAGTCCACCGCGTCGAGCAGGCCGCGGCCGCAGAACACCGCGGCGCACAGGCCGCTCGCGAAGAGGTCGCCGGTGCCGTGCAGCATGAAGGGGAGCAGCTCGCCCGAGCACTCCTCGACGCCCTCGCCGGCCTGGGTGGCCACGTAGTTGCGGATGACCTTCTCGCCGCCGTGGACCACGCCCTTGAGGACCACGGCCTTGGCTCCCATGCCCAGCAGCGCGTCGGCCATGCGCGCGACGTACTCGCCGTCGACGTCCTGGCCCTCGTAGGCGATGCCGGTGAGCAGCGAGGCCTCGGTGAGGTTGGGGACCAGCACGTCCGCGCCGTCCACCAGCTCGCGGGTGGCCTGGCACAGCTCGTCGGTGTACGTGGGGTACATCTGGCCGCCGTCGCCCATGACGGGGTCGACGACGCGCAGCGCGCCGGGGTAGTCGCGCCAGATGCGCCTGATCGCGCCGACCTGCTCGGCCGAGCCGAGGAAGCCGGAGTAGACGCCGTCGAGGTCGATGCCCGAGGTCTTCCACGCGTCGAGGTAGCCGTCGAGCATCTCGGTGGTGTCGTGCATGTAGAACTCCGGGAAGCGGGTGTGCGCCGAGAAGAGCGACGTGGGGACCGGGCACACGTCGATGCCGGCTGCGGAGAGCACGGGGATCGCGACGCCCAGGGAGCACTTGCCGTAGCCGCACAGGTCGTGCACTGCGGCGACGCGCGGCAGGTAGCCGCCCTTCCGGGTGTACAGGGGCAGGTTGCTGGTGTTGTTCATGGGCTTCTCCTTGTCCGCGGACTGATGGACCAGCGTACGCGGACAAGGGTAGCGCAACGCGCCCGCCCCCACGTCTGGAGACGAGGGGGATTCGCCCACTGCAAGCCACGTGCAAGGGGACGCCGCCGCAGGTCGCGTATACTCGAGGACGATATGGGACGATGCGCCCGCCGGGCGCGAGAGGGAGGATTCTCATGGCCGATCAGCCGCTGGTAGGAATCATCATGGGCTCCAAGTCCGACATGCCCGCCATGGAGGCGTGCACCAAGCAGCTCGAGGAGTTCGGCGTGCCGTACGAGCTGGTCGTCGCCAGTGCACACCGCAACCCCGAGAAGGTCCATGAGTGGGCCACCACCGCGGCCGACCGCGGCATGAAGGTCATCATCGCCGCCGCCGGCAAGGCCGCCCACCTCGGTGGCGTCGTCGCCGCCTTCACCCCGCTGCCCATCATCGGCGTCCCCATGAAGACCTCCGACCTGGGCGGCATGGACTCCCTGCTCTCCATGGTCCAGATGCCCTCCGGCGTCCCCGTGGCCTGCGTCGCCATCAACGGCGCCAAGAACGCCGCCATCTACGCCACCCAGATTCTGGGCTCCGCCCTTCCCGAGTACCGCGAGAAGATGGTCGAGTTCAAGCGCCAGATGGCCGAGGCCTAGGCGCCCCGCATGGCATCCCACTTCAGGCAGCCGCAGGAGGGCCCGCACCGCGCCGAGTCCGCCCACACGCCCGCGCCCGACGACCTGCCGCCCACTGGCGCGCAGGGCGTCGGCTTCATCCCGGCCGCCGGCCGGGGCGCGGAGGCCGGCTCGCGCGCCGCGAGGCACCCGCACGGCTCGTCGAGGCCCCAGCGCCTCGGCACCGACGCACGTCCGTCTGGCGCGGTCGCCGCGGGCCGCGCCACCGTCGGCCACACCGCGCACAAGCGACCCGGCCACGCCGCCGACGACCCGCAGCCCAAGGGCGGACCCCGTCGCGACCGAGCCAGGACGCTGTCCAACGTGCTGTTCGCCATCGGCATCGCGCTCATCCTGGTCGCCGCCGGCATCTTCGCCTACAACCAGTGGCAGTACCACAAGCAGGACGCCACCAACGAGGAGCTCGCCGGATACGCCCAGGTCGACGCCGAGGGCAGCCAGCCGCCCCAGGTCGACTGGGACGCGCTGAGGGCCGTCAACCCCGAGGTCGTCGCCTGGGTCCAGGTGCCCGGCACCGTGGTCAACTTCCCGGTCTACCAGGCCTCTGACAACGAGAAGTACCTCCACACCAACGCCCACGGCGAGTACTCGGTCGGCGGCCAGGTGTTTCTCGACGCCCAGAACGCAGCGCCCGGCATGGTGGACGCCCAGACCATCATCTACGGCCACCACCTGCGCAACGGCGCCATGTTCAAGCCGATCTTCGACATGCGCAAGCAGGCCATGTTCGACAGCGTGCCCACGGTCTGGTATGTGACGCCGGAGCATGCCTACGAGCTCGAGCCGCTCCTGCTGTACGAGACCGAGGACACCGACACCGCGGTCAGGACCTTCGACTTCGCGAGCGCCGACGAGATGCGCTCGTACCTGTCGGGGCTTCTCGACCGGGCCGTCACCAGCAGGCCCGACGCTGCGGACGCAATCTCGCGCGCCGACCACGTCCTCACGCTGTGCACCTGCAACTACTCCGACGGCGACTCGGGCCGCACGCTGCTCGTCTGCGTCCCCAAGGACGCGGCCCAGGACGCGCCCGCCCAGCAGTAGCCCCACCCACGACGACCGAGCGCCGTTCGCGGCGCCCACATACCAAGACAGAAGGGAAAGAAATGGCCGAGACCAAGCACGTGACCTACGAGGACGCCGGAGTTGACACCGCCGAGGGCGCCCGCGCCGTCGACGCGATCAAGGAGGCCGTCGCCGCCACCAATCGCCCCGAGGTCATCGGCGGGCTCGGTGGCTTCGGCTCCTGCTTCAGCGCTGCCGCCCTCAAGGACATGGAGGAGCCAGTGCTCGTCTCCGGCACCGACGGCGTCGGCACCAAGCTCGCCATCGCCCAGCTCCTCGACCGCCACGAGACCGTGGGCGAGGACCTCGTCGCCATGTGCGTCGACGACGTCGTGCCCATCGGCGCCGAGCCGCTCTTCTTCCTCGACTACGTCGCCATCGGCAAGCTCGAGGCCGAGCACGTCGCCAAGATCGTCTCCGGCATCGCCGAGGGCTGCCGCAAGTCCGGCTGCGCCCTCGTCGGCGGCGAGATGGCCGAGCACCCCGGCGTCATGGCCCCCGAGGACTACGACCTCGCCGGCTTCGTCGTCGGCGTCGTTGACCGTCCCAAGATGATCGGCCCCGACAAGGTTCACGCCGGCGACGTCATCATTGGCCTGCCCAGCTCCGGCATCCACTCCAACGGCTACTCCCTGGTCCGCAAGGTCGCCATCGAGGGCAAGACCGTCGAGGAGCTCAACCAGCCGCTCGACGAGCTCGACGGCGAGTCCCTGGCCGACGCCGTCTTGCGTCCGACCACCATCTACGCCGGCGGCCTGCTGCGAGCCCTGCACGCCGGCGCCCCCATCCACGCCATGGCCCACATCACCGGCGGCGGCATCACCGAGAACCTCGACCGCGCGCTGCCCTCCGACGTCGACGCGGTCGTGAACCGCGGCGGCGAGGCCGGCCCCGCCTGGAGCATGCCCCCCGTCATCGACTACATGGTCCGTCACGCCGAGCTCTCCCTCGACGAGGCCTACAAGACGTTCAACATGGGCGTCGGCATGTCGGTCCTGTGCGCCGCCGAGGACGTCGACGACGTCATGGGCAAGCTCCGCGAGCAGGGCTTCGAGCCGTTCGTCATGGGCGAGTGCGTCCCGGGCTCCGGAAAGGTGGTCTACAACGATGAGCGCTAGGCTCGGCGTCCTCGTCTCGGGCAGCGGCACCAACCTGCAGGCCCTCATCGACCGCATCGCCGACGGCAGCCTCGATGCCTCCATCGAGATCGTCGTCAGCTCCCGGCCCGACGCATACGGCCTCAAGCGTGCCGAGGCGGCCGGCATCCAGACCCTCACGCTTTCGCGTGAGGTCTATGCCGACCCCATCGCCGCCGACGAGGTCATCGCGTCCGAGCTTCTCGCCCGCAGGGTCGACTACGTCATCATGGCCGGCTACATGCGCATGGTGCACGACCCCATCCTCGTGGCGTTCCCCAACCGCGTCGTCAACCTGCACCCGGCCCTGCTCCCCAGCTTTCCGGGTGCCCACGCCATCGCCGACGCCTACGCGCGCGGCGTCAAGGTCACCGGCGTGACGGTGCACTTCGCCAACGCCGACTACGACGCCGGCCCGATCATCGCCCAGCGCGCGCTGGCGGTGGAGGAGGGCTGGACCGTGGAGCAGCTCGAGGAGCGCATCCACCAGATCGAGCACGAGCTCTACCCGCAGGCCGTCGCGCTTCTCGCTGCCGGCCGCGTCCACGTCCGCGAGAACGGCACCGTGGCCATCGACCCGGAGTAGCCGCGCCCGCGGTGCCGCCCACGGCGCCGGCTGCGCCCGCGGTGCCGCCCGTCTCGGCGAGAAGGGCGACGCGTCGTCGTTCGGGGCACTGGCGCGCATGGCATCGAGTCGCATGACAAGAGGGGCCGCCCACGAGGGGCGGCCCCTTTTTCTTCGTATGGTCCTCGTGTCGGAACGTGGCCGGCGCCCCTCTCGCATGGCTTCGGCCCGTGCCCGTCCGCACGGCTCCGGCCCGCGGCCTTCCCACGAGGCGCCGTCGCCCGGCGCCGGCCCCAGACCCGCCTACCTGCTGGACAGGACGCAGACCGTCTCGACGTGTGTCTCGTCATCTCGGAAATTCCCGTCCGCATCAAACGAGTCGGGCGTCACCGCCGTATACCCATCCGCCTCGCCGGGAACCTCCTCCCAGAAGAAGCGCACCGGGCACTTGAACGTGACGCTCTGCACCACGCGCTCCTTGCGCGGGTTCCTACCCGCCAGGATGCGGACCTCGCTCACCGCCTCGTGCACGATGTCGAAGCGCGTCTGCTCATCCGCTTCCTCCAGAAGCTCGGGGATGCGGTCAAGCTCGTCCAGCAGCTTGCGCTCGCCAACCCTGCGCTTGTCGGCAACGGCTATTTTAGCCTGCGTCTCCTCCAGCGCCTCCTGGAAACCGGCATCGCGGTCGTACAGGTCATCCAGCCGCCTCTGCAGGTCGCTGAACTTGCGCTCATAGCTTCGGTCGGCGGGGTCAAGCGCGTCAATCTGGTTCATGAGCATGCGCATGCGCTTGTCGTTAGCCGCCTGCTCGCGCCCGATGCGCTCGGCGTCCTCTCGCAGCTGCTCCACGTCGGTCTCGTCGTTGATGCGGCGGCGCAGCGCCTCCACGAACGCGTCCGAACGCGACGCCAGCTTCACCATCTCTACGACCTCGGCATCCACGTACTCCTGCGGGTACTGGCGTCTGAAGGTGCAGGTCGCCCCACGCGCCTTCGACGTGTGCGGGCAGTAGTACGCGTAGGTGGTCTTTCCCCGCGTGCCGTCCTTCTTGACCTTTCCCCGGTTCGGGTGCGAGGACATCTTGCGCCCGCACTCCGGGCACACGAGCAGCCCGTTCAGCAGGTTCACGTGCCCGTCGTCGTGCCTCTTGGCGTTCGGCTTCCGGGTGCCCACGATTGCCTGGGCGGCCGCCCAGGTTGCCTCGTCGATGATTGCCTCGTGCCTGCCGTCGTAGACCTCGTACCCGTCGCTCTTCACCACGTGCGTCTCGCCGCGCGTGCCTTCGATGACCTCGGTGCGCCTGCGCCCGTAGGCAATCTTGCCGATGTACACGGGATTGACGACCATCCGCGCTATCGTGGTGTTCCCGAAGGTCTCCATGGTCGCGTTGCCGCGAGCGGCCTTCGTGACGCCGTGCCTGTTCAGCCACGACGCTATCGCCATCGGCCCCTTGTTCTCGTAGGCGTACATCTTGAAGATGCGCCGAACGACCTTCGCCTCGTCCTCATCGACCACAAGCTCCTTGAACTTGCCGCCCCGGTCCACAAGCCGATAGCCATACGGGGCCTGCCCGCCGTTCCAGTAGCCCTTGCGGGCCTTTTCCTCGCGCCCGCTCATGGTCTGGGTGCGGATGTTGTCGCGCTCCATCTCGGCGAACACGGCGGCGATGGAGAGCATCGCCTTGCCCATCGTCGTGGCGGAGTCGATGCCGTCCTTGACGCAGCACAGCTCCACGCCGTAGTCCTGGAGCATCTGGAGCGAGTTCCACGTGTCGGCGGCGTTGCGCCCGAAGCGCGACAGCTTGAACACGAGCACGTACGTCGGGCGCCTGCCCGGCTGCTCTTTGATGATGTCATCGAGCATCTGGCGGAACTGCGGTCTCCCGCGCACGTTCTTGCCAGAGAAGCCCGCGTCCACGTACTCCCCGAGCACGCGCATGCCGTGCGCCTCGGCGTACCGGGTCAGCTCGAATCGCTGGGCGTCTATCGACTCGCCCTTCTCGACCTGGAGCTTGGTCGATACGCGGATGTAAAGGACGCAGGAGAGGGGACGGGTGGCATCTGGGTTCTTGGGTTTTTTTCGTGCCACCTATTCGCCGCCCCCTTCTCGTCGCCAAATGACCTCGCCGGTCAGGTTGTTGACAATCTCCTCCACGTCGGACATGGGAATCTGCTCCTCGCAGACGTACCACGAGCCGTAATGCTCTCCGTGCGACGTGAAAATACGATATTGGCTCTTCTTCATGCGGTTCTTCTTCTGCCAGTCGAGCCACCACTGGTACTTGTCGTTCCACGGGATGACGAACTTGGCGGTCATCTTGTTGACAGCTTTGCCCCCGCCTGCCGCCATGCCGATTGCAATCTTGTCCCTGTCATCGCTCGCACCAAGCTCCTCCTGCGTGAGCCATACGACGGGCTTGATGTCATCGGTGTCGCTCACGATGTCGTAATTGCCGTCCTCGCGGCGCTCCTTCCAGTATCGCTTGGCTTGACCAGGTTGCTTGGCGTCAGCATCAGGAAGCCGTCTTCGAGAATCTTGGGAACGAAGTCCAGCGTGGTGTAGTGGTACAGATATTCAGGGTGTTGCATGTTACCCCCTCCCTTCATTTCGTACGTTAATCAATTAGAAAATACGCATTTAATTAGGCTCTGTCACAACAAATGGTTGATTTTTGACGAGAAATAGCGTATAATAATA
>CALCDK010000087.1 GCA_937900605.1 uncultured Olsenella sp. | reverse complement strand
GCGCATGGGGGCGCCGCGGGCGGGGCCCAGGCCGCCGTTGGGCGAAGCCTCTGTCAGTTTCGAGTCTCCACCGGGTAAGGTTCTCGCATCGTGAAAGAGAGCTCCGATGGAGGAGGCGTCATGGCTGAAGAGTCGAACGGTCGTGTCCGGAACGTGGTTCTCGTCGGTCAAGGGGGCGTGGGCAAGACCATGCTGGCCGAGTCCATGCTCCATCTCTCCGGGCGAACCGCCCGTCTCGGGGGGCACGCCGGCACCAAGCCCACGCTTGACTACGACGGCGAGGAGGGCGACCGCGGCTTCTCGATCTCGACGGCCATTGCCCCCGTGGTATGGAAGGGCACGCGCATCAACGTGCTCGACGCGCCGTGCTACCCCGACTTCGTCGGCGACGCGTACGCGGCCATGAGCGCGTGCGAGACCGCCGCATTTGTCGTCGACGCCGCCTCCTGGCCTGGCACCACCACGACCCACCTGTGGTATGCCGCCGAGGACCTCTCGCTGGCCCGTGCGGTCTTCGTCAACCGCATCGACCGTCCCGACGCGGACTTCGACGCGGCCTTCGGGCTGCTGCGCGACCGCTTTGGCACCAAGCTCGGCGCCATCACGATCCCGATGGGGTCCGGCGACGACTTCGCGGGCATCATCGACGTCGTGCACATGACGGCCCGCCACCTCGAGGACGGCAAGGCCATCGCAGGTGACGTCCCCAATGAGTTCGCGAAGGCGGCCCAGGACGCGCGCGACCTTCTCGTCGAGCTCGTTGTGGAGGCCGACGACGAGCTCATGATGAGCTATCTCGAGGGCGAGCCGATCACGCAGGATCAGCTCGAGGGGCTTCTCGCCAAGGCCATGAGGGAGCGGGTGTTCGTGCCCGTCTTCGTCGGCAGCTGCGTGCGCGAGGAGGGCGTCACGTCGTTCATGGACGCCGCCGTCGAGTGGTTCCCCTCGATGGGCGACTTCGGCCGGATCCCGCTGGTCAATGGCGAGCAGCTCGACATCTCGCCGGACGACGACCGCCCCGTCGCCTTTGTCTTCAAGAGCCTCAACGACCCGCAGAACGGCCGCCTGTCCTTCGTGAAGGTGCTCGCCGGCACACTGACCCCCGGCTGCGAGCTCACCTGCGCCCGCACGCGCAAGGTCGAGCGCCTGGGACACCTCTACCTCATGTGCGGCAAGGAGACCGCCGACGTGGCGTCGTGCGCCGCGGGCGACATCGCCGTTGTCCCCAAGCTCGACGCGCTCACGGGCGACACGCTCTCGGTGACGGGCAAGGTCGAGGCCGCGGCGTTCCGCTTCCCCAACTCGCTGTACCGCATCGCCATCGAGCCCGACGCGCGCGGGAGCGAGGGCAAGCTCTACGCGTTTCTCGAGAAGTCCGCGGACGCCGACCCCACGCTCAGCGTGGAGCGCGACGAGGACACGGGCCAGACCGTCATCTCCGCCATCGGCGAGGCGCAGGTCAGCGTCCTTCTCGACCGTCTGGAGGAGCGCGCGGGCATCACGGCGCACACCGTCGCGTTGCGCATCCCGTATCGCGAGACGATCCGTCGCGTGGCGAGCGCCCAGGGCCGCCACAAGAAGCAGACCGGCGGCGCGGGACAGTATGGCGACTGCTGGCTGCGCGTCGAGCCGGCGCCCGGCGAGGGCTACGAGTTCGTCGACGAGGTCGTCGGCGGCCACATCCCGCGCGGACTCATCCCCGCCATCGACAAGGGCGTGCGCGAGACCATGGCCGAGGGCGTCCTGGCCGGCTTCCCGATGATCGACGTTCGCGTTGCGGTCTACGAGGGCTCGTACCACCCCGTCGACTCCAACGAGATGGCGTTCAAGACCGCCGCGCGCATCGGCTTCCAGAAGGCCGTCGCGCAGGCCGAGCCCGTGCTCCTCGAGCCCATGGCGCACCTTCGCGTCACCGTGCCGGACAGCTACGCCGGCTCAGTCATGGGTGACATCTCGGCCAGCCGCGGACGCGTCGACGGCATGGAGGGGCTCACCGGGCGTGACGCTGGCACGTCAACGATCCAGGCCACGGTTCCGTACGCCGAGGTGACCGACTACGCCACGCGCCTGCGCTCGCTGTCGCGCGGCACGGGCGAGTTCGAGCTCGAGCTGGGCGGCTACGAGCAGGTGCCGCACGAGCTCCAGGAGCGCCTCGCCGAGGAGTACGCTCGCCGTCGCGCCGCCGGCGAGCGGTAGGGGTGCCGCGGTACCGCGCCGCCGCCGGGTCACGGGACCGCCGCAGCCGCCGGTGCCGCTGCGCCCGGGGCCTCGGGCCGCCAGGCCGCGAGGCCGGACAGCACAGGGCCGGGTTCGCGCACGTCGTGCGGGCCCGGCCCTGTTTTCTCTGTCGGCTTGGGCGTCGTGCCCGGTCAGCGTGCTATTCTCGAAGTGATTGCGGACCATAGTCATTTCCACGCCACGGGAGGCACACATCATGCTGAGTGCTGTTCAGATCAAGCCCGACGTCTACTGGGTCGGCGCCCTCGATTGGAACGAGCGCGAGTTCCACGGCTACACCACCGAGGCCGGCATCGCCTACAACTCCTACCTGATCCTCGACGAGAAGGTCACGCTCATCGACACCGCCAAGGTGACCTTCGCCGACGAGCTGGTCCAGAGGATCTCCTCGGTCATCGACCCCTCCAAGATCGACGTCCTCGTGGCCAATCATGTCGAGATGGACCACTCCGGTTGCACGCCGACCATCGCCCAGCTTGCCCCGAACTGCGAGGTCTACTGCTCCGCGCCGCAGGGCGTCAAGGGCCTGACCGCGCACTACGGAGACCTGCACTACCACGGCGTCAAGACCGGCGACACCCTGTGCATCGGCAAGCGCACCCTGCACTTCGTCCAGACCCCGATGGTCCATTGGCCCGACAACATGGTCACCTACGACGCCGAGGACAAGATCCTCTTCTCCAACGACGCCTTCGGCCAGCACTTCGCGAGCTCCTCGCGCTTCGACGACGAGAACGACCTGTGCAAGGTCATGCAGGAGGCGCGCAAGTACTACGCCAACATCGTGCAGCCGTACCGCATGCAGGCGGCTGCCGCGGTCAAGGCCGTGCGCTCCCTGGGCCCGGACGCCATCGACATGATCGCCCCCGCCCATGGCGTCATCTGGCGCAGCCACGTCGAGGACATCCTGCGCCGCTACGAGGAGGAGTTCACCTCCGGCGCCGTCAAGGAGAAGGCCCTCGTGGTCTACGACTCCATGTGGCACTCCACCGAGAAGATCGCCCTGGCCCTCGTCGACGGCTTCCAGAACGCCGGCGTGCCCGTCCAGCTCATGGATCTCAAGGACAACCACATCTCCGACGTCATGGCGGCGTTCCTCGACTGCAAGTACGTCTGCGTGGGCTCGCCGACCCTCAACAGCCAGATGCTGCCCACCGTGGCCAGCTTCCTGACCTACATGAGGGGCCTCTCGCCCAAGAACGACAACCGCGTCGGCCTGGCCTTCGGCTCCTACGGCTGGGCTCCGATGGGCCCCAACAACGTGCAGAAGGAGCTCGAGGCCGCCGGCTTCCGGCTCCCCGAGAAGGCCCTCGCGATCAATTACATCCCCAGCGAGGAGCAGCTCGTCGCCGCGCGCGAGAAGGTCTCCGCGCTCCTGTCGCAGGAGTAGCCGAGAGGCGCGCGCCCCGCGGCGCGTGACGAGGACGGCCCGATGGCGGGGCGTCGTGGGCCCGGGCCCGCGGCGCCCCGCCTTGCGTTGTGGGAGGGGTCGCGGGGCAGGGGAGTGTCGGCGCCCGTGGCAGCGACGTGACGGCCGCGGCCCGTCACACGTGGCAGCGACGTGGTAGCGACGTGACAGCCGCACGTCCGCCCCGGGTGCAACGCTTACCAAGAGAAGATGCAACGGCTTTGCCGAGCTGGTAAAATCTGACCATTATGCCGAGATTGCAGGAACGCGCTGCACTCGGTCCGCCACACGACCAAGGAGGTCGCGCACCCGCGCATGGACGTAGCCATCAGCATCGCCGTCACGTTTCTACTCACGCTCGCAAACGGGTACTTCTCGGCATCGGAGCTTGCCGTGGTCTCCGCGAGGCGCGCGATTCTGGAGCCGGAGGCGCAGGGCGGTGACAAGAGGGCCAAGTCGGCGCTGTCCCTGGCCGCGGACTCCAACCAGTTCCTGGCCACAATCCAGGTGGCCATCACGCTCGTGGGCTTCGCCTCGGCGGCCTTCGCCTCCACGAGCCTCTCCGACCCGCTCGGCACATGGCTCGTGAGCCTGGGTCTGCCGGCACCCGCCGCCGCGACCCTGGCGCCGGTGCTCATCACCCTGCTCGTCTCGTACTGCTCCATCGTGCTCGGCGAGCTCGTGCCCAAGCGCATCGCCCTCGCCGACTCCGAGCGCGTCGCCAAGACCGTCGCGCCGGTCATCCGCGCCTTCATGCACGTGGCGCGGCCCCTCGTCTGGCTGACCTCCAAGTCCGCCGAGGGCCTCGCCGCCCTTCTCGGCGTCCGCTCCGCCGACGAGCGCGAGAGCGTCTCGGAGGAGGAGATCAAGTACATGGTCACCGACGCCGACGAGCTCTCCGACGAGGAGAAGTCGATGATCCACGAGGTCATCGACCTGGGCGACACCATCGCCCGCGAGGTCATGGTCCCGCGCGTGGACATGACCGCCATGGAGGACACCTCCACACTGCTCGAGGTGATGGCCACCATGCGCCGCACCGGCTACTCGCGCATCCCCATCTTCCACGAGTCCGTCGACCGCATCGTGGGCATCGCGCACATCAAGGACATCATCACCCCGATCCTCGACGAGGGCCTGGGCGACGACCCGGTCTCCGGCCACGTCCGCGCGGCCGACTACGTGCCCGACACCAAGGACATCATCCCGCTGCTCTCCGAGATGCAGTCGAGCCACGACCAGATGGTCATCGTCGTCGACGAGTACGGCGGCACGGCCGGCGTCATCACCATCGAGGACATCGTCGAGGAGATCGTCGGCGAGATCGAGGACGAGTT
>CALCDK010000086.1 GCA_937900605.1 uncultured Olsenella sp. | reverse complement strand
GGGGGGGGAGCCACTCGGGCGAGGGGCCCACCTTGACGTTGCGCACGACGCGCGCGGCGTAGCGCGAGCACAGCTCGGGGTCCTCGACGCTGACCTCGACGAGGTCGTGGGCGTCGGGGCCCTTCTCGGCGCAGACGGCGGGCAGCTCGACGTGGGCGTCGACGTCCAGAGCGGCCGAGACCTCGACGGCCATGCCGCGCATGGACAGGCAGTCCGGGCGGTTGGGCGTGATCTCGCAGTCGATGACGGTGTCGGACAGGCCCAGGTAGTCGGTGTAGTCCATGCCGACGGGGGCGTCGGGCGGCAGGATGATGATGCCGTCGTGCTCCGAGCCCATGCCCAGCTCGCGGGCCGAGCAGTTCATGCCGCACGACTCGACGCCGCGCAGCTTGCTCTTCTTGATGCGGAAGTCGCCCGGCAGGACGGCGCCGATCATCGCGGTGACGATGTGGTCGCCCTCCTCGAAGTTCTGGGCACCGCAGACGATCTGCAGCGGGACGGGGTTGCCGTCGGCGTCGACGTTGCGGTCGCCGACGCTGACCTGGCAGAGCCACATGTGGTCGGAGTCGGGGTGCGGGCGCTTGCTGACCACCTGGGCGGTCACGACGTTGGCGAGGTCGGCGCCGACCTTCTCGACGGCCTCGACCTCGGTGCCGGTGCGGACCAGCTGCGCCACGAGGTCCTGGGGGGCCTCGGGCAGGTCGACCATGGTGTTGAGCCACTCGTACGAGATGCGCATGATTCGTGCCTTTCTGTTGCGCGGGAGTTGTTCGTGGGGTCGCGCGGGCGCGGGCCTGGTCGGCGCGCCCGGGCGCCGCAGGCTAGAACTGGCTGAGGAAGCGCATGTCGCCGGTCATGAGCATGCGCAGGTCGGGCAGGTCGTAGCGCAGGGCGGCCACGCGCTCGACGCCGATGCCGAAGGCGAAGCCGGTGTACCTCTCGGGATCGATGCCGCAGTTGCGGAAGACGTTGGGGTCGACCATACCGCAGCCCAAGATCTCGAGCCAGCCGGTGTTCTTGCAGAAGCGGCAGCCCTTGCCGTGGCACACGCCGCACGAGACGTCGACCTCGCAGCTGGGCTCGGTGAACGGGAAGAAGTGCGGGCGGTAGCGGGTGGCGCGGTCCTTTCCGAAGATCTCGCGGCAGAAGTAGTCGAGCGTGCCCTTGAGGTCGCCGAAGGTGATGCCCTCGTCCACGACGAGGCCCTCGACCTGCGTGAACTGCGGCAGGTGGTTGGCGTCGGCGGTGTCGGGGCGGAAGACCGTGCCCGGGCAGATCATGTAGATGGGCGGCTCGCTGGCCTCCATGACGTGCGCCTGCACGCCGGAGGTCTGGGTGCGCAGGAGCACGTCGGACTCGCCCTGGACGTGGGCCTGCTTGCCCTCGGGGGCGTTGTCGACCACGTAGAACGTGTCCTTGGCCGAGCGGCTGGGGTGGTCCTCAGGCGCGTTGAGCGCGGTGAAGTTGTAGTAGGTCGTCTCGACGTAGGGGCCGTCCTCGACCGTGTAGCCCAGGCCGCAGAAGATGTCCTCGATCTCCTCGCGGATCTGGCTGACGAGGTGCTGGGTGCCCAGGGAGAGCCTGCGGCCGGGCAGCGTGACGTCGCAGGCGTCGGCGGCCATCTTGCGCTCCATGAGCTCCTGGCCGAGCTCCTCCCTGCGCGCCTTAAGGGCCGCCTCGACGTTGCCGCGGACGGTGTTGGCGAGCTGGCCCATCACGGGACGCTCCTCCGGGGCGAGCTTGCCCATCGAGCGCATGATCTGGGTGAGCGAGCCCTTCTTGCCCAGCACGCTCACGCGCAGGGCCTCGAGGGCCTCCATGCTCTGTGCGGCGGCAAGGCCCTCCGCCACCTGTGCCTCAATCGACTTGAGGTCGTCGGACATCGACATGCGGCTTCTCCTTTCGCAAACAAAAACCGTCCCCGGGCGCGCACGTGCCCAAGGACGGAATGACTTCCGCGGTACCACCTCGGTTGGCGCGAGGGTTGTCTCTCCCGCGCGCCCACTCTTTGCGCCCCGTTCCGTGGGGCCGACGGCTTCCCTACTGAGCGTGCAATGGGGACAGGCACTTTCGCACGCTGCGAACGTCGCCCCCTCGCGCGCGTGCGAAAGTGCCTGTCCCCTTTGCACGCTGTGCCGTTCAGGTCGCGGCTGGTGGAGTGAACTCCGGGCCTCTGCCTTGGAGGGGGCTCTCAGCCGGTGACCCCCATCTCTTGTCCGCTGGCAACGCGACGCCCAAACCTCTCCGTCATAGCCTAGCGTGACATGGTAGCACAGTCGGGGCCAAGAGGAGCAGGCGAGGCGAGGGAGAACAGGGGCGCCTACGCCAGGTGGACTCCAGACCTCGCCGCCGCCTCGAGCCACGCGATGTAGGTGTTGGGATAGTGGCTCGCGAGCAGGCGGCCCAGGTCGATCTGGGCGCACGCCGCGGCGAGCTGCACGATGCCCGCCGGGGACACCAGCTCGGAGAAGCTCGACGCCCGCTGAGCGATGCCGCAGACGAAGCTCTCGACGACCTCGCGGTCGGCGGGGTCCGCAGCGCACTCGGCGCCCATCGTCTCCGCGTACGACGCCCGCATGGTGTCGAGCAGCTCGGCGAAGTCGGCGTCCCCCTGCTCGGGCAGGCTCACGTCACGTCCGTAGCGCGCGTACCCCCACGCCTCCAGGGGGAGCTGCGGCACGAGGTCGGAGGGGTTGATCACGTTGAAGATGTTGTCATAGGCGCAGGAGCGCGCCTCCGGCGACGGCGTGCAGTTGGGTGCGGCAAAGGTGTAGGCGCGCACGTCGCCGGCCGTCGCCAGCGCGCGGCTGCCGTCGGCGACGTCGTCGGCGTAGCTCGCCAGCAGGTTGGCGACCGCGCCGCCGCGACTGTGCCCGCAGAAGAGGTAGGAGCGCTCCACCCCGGGCTCGAGGTCACTGGCGCGCGCCTCGAGGTCCGCCACGATCTCGCTCGCCGCGATGGTGAAGCCGAGGTGGTCCTCGTCCTCCCCCGCGCCCGCGGCGCCCGTCGCGCCCTCGATCTTGATGTTCGAGAGCCACTCGGACCCGTACGACCCACGGACGACCACGACGACGAGCTCCTTCTCGGCCCCCGTCCGCGAGGACACGATCCGCTTGGTCGCCAGCGTGTAGGCGACCACGTCCGTTCCGTCCACGACCCCGATGACCTCGTCGAGGATCTCGCTGCGATAGCGGTACGACGCGGTGCACACCTCATCGAATCCGAGCGCGGCGAAGGCGTGCTCCGCATACGCCGGGGAGGTCGACCCCTGCTGGTAGTAGGCGCTCTCGGCGTTGGCCACGGCCGAGAGAACGGCGCAGGTATGGGCAAGCTCGGCGCTGTACGCGCTTGCGTCCTCGAAGAACCAGTCATCGTTCCAGCTGACCCGTGACTCCACGCGATGTCCCTCGCCCGAGAAGAGCGCGGCGTACTCGATGTCCGTCTCGAAGGCGCCCGTTCGCTCGGCAGCGTCGACCTCGGGGGCGCTCACCGCGTTGACGCCGGCGACGCGCTCGAGCCTGCGCGCGTGCAGAACCGCCGCACCCGCGAGCGTGGCGCTGTCGAGCAGCGTCACGGCCACGAGCGCGGCGAGCAGCAGGCTGAGACGCCTCGGGAGTCCGCGATGTCTGCCAAGCCTTCGCATGCAACCTCCGTCCGGGCCCTTTTGACCATGATACCCGGCGGTTTGCCCTTCGCGGGGCAGGAGGCGCAACATGACGAAAGCGTTAGGTGGGAAGGCGAGGGGCCGGGTGAAACGGCTCGCGGCGGGGCG
>CALCDK010000085.1 GCA_937900605.1 uncultured Olsenella sp. | reverse complement strand
GGGCCCTCGTCGCCGGCGGCTGCCGCTACGTCGTGGAGGGCGCCAACATGCCCACCACCGCCGAGGCCACCCAGCACCTCGTCTCCAACGGCGTCTTCTTCGCCCCCGGCAAGGCCGCAAACGCCGGTGGCGTGGCCGTCTCGGGCCTCGAGATGTCCCAGAACGCCGGGCACATCTCCTGGACCTTCGAGGAGGTCGACCAGAGGCTCCATGGCATCATGGCCTCCATCTACGACGCCGCGAGCTCGGCGGCCCGCGAGTACGGCCACGAGGGCGACCTCGTCCTCGGCGCCAACGTCGCCGGCTTCCTCAAGGTCGCCGACGCCATGATGGCCCAGGGCGTCTGCTAGCCCCGTCCCTCCCTGCAGCTCCCGCGCGGCACCGCGACGGCCCACTCGGCCCCGCGGTGCCGCGCGTTTTGTGCGGAGCGGGTGCAGCCCTTCTCGCCCGCCGCCATACCTGCTAAGCTACTCACGTCCTTTAAATCCGGTACGAGAGACCGAAAAGGCGTCCACAACGTATACGTCACA
The DNA here is from genome assembly GCA_937900605.1 of uncultured Olsenella sp. Lineage (GTDB taxonomy): Bacteria > Actinomycetota > Coriobacteriia > Coriobacteriales > Atopobiaceae > Thermophilibacter. Next base: position 7,196 of record CALCDK010000085.1, on the reverse strand, counting down.
GCCTTGTCGGAGCTCTCCGCGCCTGCCGCGGGTGCTCCTTTTTTGTAAGCGTGACCATGCGGCCCCCTGGGCGCACGTCAGAGAAAGGGTGGTGTTGCTGTGAACCTGCTGGTCGATGGCGGAAAGCACCCCAGAGCGCTCCTCGCGCTCGAGAACGGGACCTACTTCTTCGGTAGGTCCGCCGGCGCCGAGGGCGAGGCCTTCGGCGAGGTCGTCTTCAACACCTCGATGGTCGGCTACCAGGAGATCGTGAGCGACCCGTCCTATGCGGGCCAGATCGTCACCCTCACGTACCCCCAGATCGGCAACTACGGCGTCAACGAGGTCGACATGCAGGCCGACATGCTCCACCTGCGCGGCCTGATCGTGCACGACATGTGCTACCAGCCCAGCAACTGGCAGTCCGTCTGCTCGCTGCCCGAGTTCCTCGCCCAGCGCGGCGTCGTGGCCATCGAGGACGTCGACACCCGCGCCATCACGCTCGCCATCCGCGAGGGCGGCGCCATGAGGGCCGCCATCTCCACCACGGACCTCGACCCCGAGTCCCTGGTCGCGCGCGTCCGCGCCTCCGAGCCCATCAGCGACCACAACTTCGTCGCCGACGTCTCCACGCCCGAGCGCTACGTCGTCCAGGCCGGCGAGGGCGCCGAGAGCCCACTGCACGTCGTCGCCTACGACTGCGGCGAGAAGCGCGGCATCGGCAAGCGCCTGTCCGCCGCCGGCATCGACGTCACTGCCGTGCCCTGGGACACCCCCGCCGAGAACGTCCTGGCCATGGAGCCCGACGGCGTGTTCTTCTCCAACGGCCCCGGCGACCCGCAGAGCGTGCGCCCCGTCGTCGACGCGGTCGAGGCCTGCCTCGGCAAGGTCCCCGTGTTCGGCATCTGCCTGGGCAACCAGGTCATCTCGCTTGCCGCCGGCGGCGAGGTCGAGAAGCTCCCGTACGGCCACCACGGCGGCAACGAGCCGGTCATGAACCTGCTCACCGGCAAGGTCGAGATCACCGCCCAGAACCACAACTACGGCCCGGTCTTCTCGTCGTTCGGCCCGCTCGTGCCCGAGCTCTCCGACGGCGTCACCGAGCACCCCGCCGACCTGCGCTTCTGGAGCCAGCGCCACGTGGCCCCCGTCGTCCGCAACGAGCGCTACGGCCGCATCCGCCTGACGCACGTCAACCTCAACGACGGCACCCCCGAGGGCATCCAGTTCCTCGACATCCCCGCGTTCTCCATGCAGTACCACCCGGAGGCCAAGCCCGGCCCCAACGACTCCACCTATGCCTTCGCGGCATTCGCCAAGCTCATGCGCGGGGATGAGGACTACCTCGCCATCGACGTCCGAGAGGGGAGGCGCTTCTAGATGCCCAAGCGCACCGACATCAAGAAGATCCTGATCATCGGCTCTGGCCCGATCGTCATCGGCCAGGCCTGCGAGTTCGACTACTCCGGCACCCAGGCGTGCAAGGCCCTGCGCAGCGAGGGCTACGAGGTCGTGCTGGTCAACTCCAACCCGGCTACCATCATGACCGACCCGGAGACCGCCGACCGCACCTACATCGAGCCCATCACGGTCGAGTCCGTGACCAAGGTCATCGAGAAGGAGCGCCCGGACGCCCTGCTGCCCAACATGGGTGGCCAGACCGGCCTCAACTGCGCCGTCGCCCTCGGCAAGGCCGGCGTCCTCGACAAGTACGGCGTCGAGGTCATCGGCTGCGACATCGACTCCATCGAGGTCGGCGAGGACCGCGAGCTGTTCGCCAACGCCATGAGGGACATCGGCCTCGAGGTCGCCAAGTCCGGAATCGCCCACACCGTCGCCGAGTGCGAGGCCATCGCCGAGGAGCTCGGCTACCCGGTCGTCGTGCGCCCCGCCTTCACCCTCGGCGGCGCCGGCGGTGGCATGGCCTACGACCACGACGAGCTCGTCTCCATCGCCGAGCAGGGCATCGCCCTGTCCCCGGAGGACGAGGTCCTCGTCGAGCAGAGCGTCGAGGGCTGGAAGGAGATCGAGATGGAGGTCATGCGCGACTCCGCCGGCAACGGCGTCGTGATCTGCTCCATCGAGAACCTCGACCCCATGGGCGTCCACACCGGCGACTCCATCACCGTCGCCCCGTGCCAGACCCTCAACGACTTCGAGCTCCAGCGCCTGCGCGACTACTCCATCGCCATCCTCGAGCGCGTCGGCGTCGCCTGCGGCGGCTCCAACGTCCAGTTCGCCGTCAACCCCGACGACGGCCGCGTCATCGTCATCGAGATGAACCCGCGCGTCAGCCGCTCCTCCGCCCTGGCCTCCAAGGCCACCGGCTTCCCCATTGCCAAGATGGCCGCGCTGCTGTCCGTGGGCTACACCCTCGACGAGATCGAGAACGACATCACCCGCGAGACACCGGCCTGCTTCGAGCCGTCCATCGACTACTGCGTCGTCAAGATCCCGCGCTTCGCGTTCGAGAAGTTCAAGGGCACCGACCAGACCCTCACCACGCGCATGAAGGCCGTCGGCGAGGTCATGTCCATCGGCTCCACCTTCGAGGAGGCCCTCCAGAAGGCCATGCGCTCGCTGGAGCAGGGCCACGCCGGCCTCGGCGCCGACGGCAACGACTCCTTCGACGAGGAGCACTTCGAGGAGCGCGTCGCCAAGGCGACCCCCGAGCGCATCCTGTACGTCGCCGAGGCCCTGCGCCGCGGCTGGGGCGTCGAGCGCGTCTGGGAGCTCACCAAGATCGACCGCTGGTTCCTCGACCGCATCGCCGACATCGTGTCCGCCGAGGGCACCATCTCCGAGCTCGGCCTGGCCGGCATGGACGCCGACCACATGATGGCCGCCAAGCAGCTCGGCTTCTCCGACGCCCAGCTCGCCCACCTCACCGGCCAGCGCGACGACACCGTCCGCGCCGTCCGCGAGGTCCTCGGCGTGCGCCCGTGCATCAAGACCGTCGACACCTGCGCCGGCGAGTTCGCCTCCCGCACGAGCTACCACTACCTCACCTACGAGAAGGGCGGCGTCTCCGAGTTCCACGAGGCCGAGCGCCCGCGCGTCGTGATCTTGTCGGCCGGCCCCAACCGCATCGGCCAGGGCATCGAGTTCGACTACTGCTGCGTCCACGCCGCCTACGCCCTCGAGGAGCGCGGCTACGAGACCGTCATGGTCAACTGCAACCCCGAGACCGTCTCGACGGACTACGACACCTCCGACCGCCTCTACTTCGAGCCGCTCACCTTCGAGGACGTCATGAACGTCATCGAGGCCGAGCAGCCGGTCGGCGTCATCGTGACCCTCGGCGGCCAGACGCCCATCAACCTCGCCAACCGCCTCAAGGCCGCTGGCGTGCCGATCATGGGCACCCAGCCCGAGGCCATCGACCTGGCCGAGGACCGCGACCGCTTCGCCAGCCTGCTCGACCGCCTCGAGATCGCCTACCCGCCCTCGTCCACGGCCGAGACCATCGACGACGCCAAGGCCGTCGCCCGCCGCGTGGGCTACCCGCTGCTCGTCCGCCCGAGCTACGTCCTGGGCGGCCGCGGCATGGGCATCGTCTACGACGACGCCGACCTGGTCAGCTACATGGCCGAGGCCACCAAGGTCTCGCCGGACCACCCCGTCTACCTCGACGCGTTCCTCGAGGACGCCATCGAGCTCGACGTCGACGCCCTGTGCGACGGCGAACAGTGCTACGTGGGCGCGGTCCTCGAGCACATCGAGGAGTGCGGCATCCACTCCGGCGACTCCGCCTGCTGCTTCCCGCCCTTCTCGCTGTCCGACAAGATCGTCTCCGCGGTCCGCGAGACCACGCGCAAGCTCGCGCTGAGCTGCCACATCCAGGGCCTGCTCAACGTCCAGTACGCCGTCCGCGACGAGCAGGTCTTCGTCATCGAGCTCAACCCGCGCGCCAGCCGCACGGTGCCCTTCTCGTCCAAGGCCACCGGCGTGCCCCTGGCCAAGTACGCCGCCCTCGTCATGTCCGGCGAGAAGCTGCGCGACCTGCCCCTGCCGGAGGAGGGCTGCGAGCTGGGCTACTACGCCGTCAAGGGTGCCGTCCTGCCGTGGAGCCGCTTCCCCGGCGCCGACGTCACGCTCGGGCCCGAGATGAAGTCCACAGGCGAGGTCATGGGCCTGGACACCACGTTCCCCAAGGCCTACGCCAAGAGCCGCGAGGCCATCGACTTCGAGATCCCGCAGAGCGGCACGATCTTCCTGTCGGTGTGCGACCGCGACAAGCGCTCCATCGCGCCCGTGGCCCTCTCGCTCGCCAACCTCGGCTACGACCTGCTGGCCACCAGCGGCACCGCAAAGGTCCTGCGCGCCGCCGGCATCCCCTGCGACGTCGTCAAGCCCATCAGCGAGGGCAGCCCCAACATCTGCGACCTCATGGCCGACGGCAAGATCCAGTACATCATCAACACGCCCCAGGGCCACAACTCGCGCGGCGACGGCGAGGTCATGCGCTCCGAGGCCGTGAGCCGCGGCATCGACATGGTCTCCACCATGTCCGGCGCGGTCGCCCTGGTCCAGGCCATCTCGGCTCTGCGCGAGGGCCCACTGGACGTCTACGCGCTCCAGGACCTCGGCCGCTAGGCCGGGCTCCGGGCACCAGGCAGCACCTCTCGGGGGCGCCCGGCCGCACGGCCGGCGCCCCCGCTTTCCAAGGCGTCCCTCGCGGGGCGCCTTTTTGCAGCTCAGCTAGTGTGTGCGTTTCTGTTCGGGTGGTTTGCTACGCTTCGGATGTCTGCTAAGATTCAAAGGCTACCTATGCATGCGGGCGTGGCGAAACTGGCAGACGCGCTGGATTTAGGTTCCAGTGGGGGAGACCCCGTGAAGGTTCGAGTCCTTTCGCCCGCACCATGCCGCACAAGAAGGCGGGGAGGGCCCGCCCGCTCGAGACACTGGAGGAACGTTGAAGATCACCGTCACCGCTGAGCAGCCCGTCGACGAGAAGCTGGCCGCCAAGGTCACCGTCGCCGCCGCGGACGTCGACAAGGCCATCGCCAAGACGTACAAGGACATCGCTAACAAGTACAACTTCCAGGGCTTCCGCAAGGGCCACGCGCCCCGCCCGGTGATCGACGGCATCATGGGCCGCGAGGCCGTCCTGGCCCAGGCCACCAACGACCTGCTCACCGCCGTCGAGCCGCTGCTGCTCGAGGAGCTCGACGTCACCCCCGTCGGCCGCATCTCCTTCGGCGAGGACCCCGCCCTCGCCGCCCAGGGCAGCGACTACGCCGTCGAGGCCACCATCGGCGTCCGCCCCTCCTGCGAGCTCGAGTCCTATGACGCCCCCGAGGTCAACCTCCCGCCCGAGGAGGCCACCGAGGCCGAGGTCGACTGGCAGGTCAACCAGCTGCTGAGCTACCAGACCACCTACGAGGACGTCGACGAGGACCGCGCCTGCGAGAAGGGCGACGTCATCTCCGTCGACATCGAGAACGTCTCCGGCGCCGGCCACCTCGCGGGCACCAACCGCATGCTCTCCCTCGAGGGCGACGCCGCCCCCGCCGAGCTGCAGGACGGCATCGAGGGCATGAGGAAGGGCGAGACCAAGGAGATCTCCTGGACGCACACCGCCGAGCACGATGGCGAGTCCCTCTCCCACGACTTCGACGTCAAGGTGACCCTCAACGCCATCAAGAAGGCCGTCACCCCCGAGCTCGACGACGAGCTCGCCAAGAAGTTCGGCTTCGACGACGTCGCCGGCCTGCGCGCCGCCGTCGCCGAGGAGATCGAGGCCGACAAGAAGACCACCATCCCCAACCTCAAGGAGGACCGCGTCGTCGAGGCCATGGGCAAGCTGCTCAAGCTCGAGACCGTCCCCGAGGACTACCAGAACGAGATCTTCAACGAGCTCGCCCAGGAGTTCCTCGCCCAGCTGCAGCGCCAGAACGTCTCCCTTGACATGTTCCTGCGCGCCCGCGGCATCAAGTCCGAGGACTTCATCGCCGACCTGCACGTCCAGGCCGAGGAGCGCGCCCGCCAGTCCCTCGCCCTCGACGCCGTCGCGGCCAAGCTCGGCCTCGAGGCCTCCGAGGACGACGTCCGCTCCGAGTTCGCCCGTGCCGGCATCGACGACGTCGACGCAGCCGTCGAGGAGTGGCGCAACCAGGGTCGCCTCCCGGCCATCCGCGACTCCATCCGCCGCACCAAGGCCCTCGAGTGGCTCGTCCAGAACGCCAAGGTCAACGTCGTCGACGAGGTCGCCGAGCGTGCTGCCCAGGCCGACGCCGAGTAGCCTGAGCCTCATGTAGCCATTGGCCCCGGGCGAGCTCGGTCTCGTCCGGGGCCTTGCACGATAGAGGAGGTCACATGCACCGTCCCACCAACATCCCGCTCATCCCGTACGTCGTCGAGCAGACCCCGCGCGGCGAGCGCAGCTACGACATCTACTCCCGCCTGCTCAACGACCGCATCGTCTTCCTGGGCGAGGAGGTCACCCGCGACTCCGCCAACCTCGTCATCGCCCAGCTCCTGCACCTCGAGAGCCAGGACCCTGACAAGGACATCTCCCTGTACATCGACTCGCCGGGCGGCGACGTCTACGCGGGCCTCGGCATCATCGACACGATGAACTTCATCAAGCCCGACGTCTCCACCATCTGCGTCGGCATGGCCGCCTCCATGGGCGCCGCCATCCTGGCCTGCGGCGCCAAGGGCAAGCGCCTTGCGCTGCCCAACTCCATGGTGCTGATCCACCAGCCCAGTTCCGGCGTCCAGGGCCAGCAGACCGACATCCAGATCGTCGCGGACGAGACCCGCTGGATCCGCGAGCACCTCAACCAGATGCTCGCCGACGCCACCGGCCAGCCCATCGAGCGCATCAACGCCGACACCGAGCGTGACAACTACATGCGCGCCGCCGAGGCCTGCGCCTACGGCCTGGTCGACAAGGTCATCACCTCCCGCGCCGAGCAGGCACAGGAGTAGCGCATGGCCGAGAACGACATGACCGGGGACGGCATGGTCCGCTGCTCCTTCTGCGGCAAGACCCGCAACCAGGTGAGCAAGCTCATCGGGGGCCCCAACGGCGTCTTCATCTGCGACGAGTGCGTCTCGGCGTGCTCCGACATGATCAGCGAGGCCGAGTTCGAGGCCGCCGACGACGTGCTCGACGGCACCGAGGAGCCGCTCATCAAGCGCCTCCCCACGCCGCACGAGATCTACGACGAGCTCTCCCAGTACGTCATGGGCCAGGAGGACGCCAAGCG
>CALCDK010000084.1 GCA_937900605.1 uncultured Olsenella sp. | reverse complement strand
CCGCCGAGTACGTGCAGCTCGCCCTCGAGGGCCGCGAGCACGAGGCGGTGCAGTAGGGGATGGCCTACTCGCGCATGACCGATCTCGACCGTGCGGTGCGCCTGAACGCCGCGGCCTCGTACCTGATGAAGGGGCTCTCCATCCTCGTCGGCCTGGCCGTCGTGCCCGCGTACATGAGGTATTTCGAGAGCCGCGAGGTACTGGGCGTCTGGTACACCATCCAGACCGTCCTGCAGTGGGTCCTGATGTTCGACCTCGGGCTGGGTAACGGGTTGAGGAACAAGCTCGCCGCGGCGGTCGCGACTGGCGACCGGGAAGCGGTCAGCGGGTACGTCTCGTCGTCCTACCGCCTGCTCGGGTGTCTCAGCGTGACCCTCGGGATTGCCATTTTCCTTATGGCGCCGCTGGTTCCCTGGAATGCGCTGTTCAACGTCCCGGCGGCCCTCGTCTCCCCGAATACTCTTGCGGTGTGCATGTGCGTGGTGGGGCTGGGCGTGGTCGCCCAGCTGTTCCTCCAGCTGGTGAACGGGATCCTCTACGCGCTGCAGCTCTCCGCCGCCGTGAACGCCATCGGGCTCACCTCCAACGCCCTCATCCTCCTCTTCGTCTCAATCGCCCCTGGCGGCGGGGACGGCGAGAGCCTCGTGCTGCTCGGGGCCGTCAACGTCGCGTGCATGCTCTTGCCCCTCGCGGTCGCCACGGCGGTCGTGTTCCGCGGGGGCCTCCTCGGGGTTCCCGTGAGCTGGGGCTCGTTCTCATGGTCGTGTGCCAGGGGCGCCCTTTCGACGGGCGCGGTCATCCTGTTCCTCCAGCTGGTGTGGATGTTCGTGGCGAGCACGCACTCGGTGCTGATCTCGCTGCTCCGCGGACCGGAGGAGGTCGTCGAGTACCAGCTCTACTTCAAGGTGTTCAGCACCCTGTCTTCCCTGGCGGCGATCGCCCTCGCCCCGGTCTGGTCAGCGGTCACCGCCGCGGCGGCCGAGGGGCGCTACGACTGGATCAGGAGGGTGTACGCAAAGGGCGCGCTCCTGGCGCTCGGAGTGGGGGCGATCTGCGCCGTTGTGGCGCCATTCCTCCAGTTAGGCTTCGACGTCTGGCTCGGTGGTGAGAGCATCCGCGTCGACGGTCTCTGCACCTTTTCCATGTCCGCGCTCGCGGTCACCCTGGTCCTGCAGAACGTCAACGCGTCAATCGGCAACGGGCTGTCCTTCTTCAGGGTGCAGGTCATTCTGATGGGCCTCGCCGCCGTGCTGATGATCCCGCTCTCCGGGGCGCTGTGTTTGTTGACAGGGAGTTGGGCGGGTGTCGTACTGGCGATGGTGGTGGCCACCGCCCCATTCCAGATCATTGAGCCCGTGGCATGTCTGAGGCACCTGAGGTCGCTCGAGGCCGGTGCCGCTGCGGCGCGCCCGCGGGCGGGCAGATCTGTGTCGAGAGGTGATGTTTGATGAACGTATTAGTCACCGGCGCCAAGGGGTTCGTCGGCCGCAACCTCTGCGAGGCCCTGAAGAGCATCCGCGACGGCAAGGACCGCCGCCGGCGCTTCCGGGCCCTTCTGCCCCTCGAGGTCATGGAGTGCGACCTCGGGACCGCGGCGGGGGAGCTGGACGCCATGTGCGCGAAGGCGGACTTCGTCTTCAACCTCGCCGGCGTGAACAGGCCTGAGGACCCCGCCGAGTTCATGGCGGGCAACTTCGGGTTCGCGTCCGACCTGCTGGCCGCGCTCGAGCGCCACGGCAACGCCTGTCCCGTCATGCTCGCGAGCTCAGCGCAGGCGAGCCTGGAGGGCCGCTACGCGGGCTCGGCCTACGGCGAGTCCAAGCTGGCCGGCGAGCGCCTCTTCCGCGAGTACTCGGGGCGCACGGGCGCGCGCGTGCTCATCTACCGGTTCCCCAACCTCTACGGCAAGTGGTGCCGCCCGCGCTACAACTCCGCCGTCGCGACCTTCTGTGACGCCATCGCCAACGGCCGCGAGTACACGGTGAGCGACCCCTCGGTGGAGCTCGAGCTCCTCTACATCGACGACCTGGTGGCCGAGATGCTCTCGGCGCTGCTGGGGGAGGAAACCCGCTGCGGCTACGACGGCCTGGACGAGGTCGAGGGCGACGACTTCTGCGCGTGCCGCCCCACCGACCGCGCGACGCTGGGGCAGATCGTCTCCCTGCTCGAGTCGTTCAGGGCGAGCCGGGAGGACCTGATGGTCCCGGATCTCGCCGAAGGCTCCCTCCCCAAGAAGCTCTGGAGCGCGTTCGAGAGCTACTACGCCGAGGGGTCGCGCGCCTACCCGCTGAAGGCCAACCGCGACGACCGCGGCTCCTTCACCGAGTTCCTGCGCACGCCCGAGCGCGGCCAGGTCTCCGTCAATGTCTCAAAGCCCGGCGTCACCAAGGGAAACCACTGGCACCACTCCAAGTGGGAGCGCTTCCTGGTGGTCTCCGGCGAGGCGTCAATCCGCTTGCGCCGCATCGGCCTCGATGCCGACGGCGGGCCGTTCCCCGTGGACGAGTATCTCGTCAGCGGCGATGAGCCGATGGTCGTCGAGATGGCGCCCGGCACCACCCACTGCATCGAGAACCTGTCCGACTCGAGGGACCTCGTGACGGTCATGTGGGCCAACGAGCCCTTCGACCCCGAGGACCCCGACACCTACTTCGAGGAGGTCTAGCCCCATGGCGACCGATTTCGCAAACGTCTCCTTCGCCCGCGACGGGCGCCTGCGCCTGCTCATCATCGTGGGCACGCGCCCGGAGGTCATCCGCCTGTCCGAGGTCATCAAGAAGTGCCGCCGCCACTTCGACTGCCTGCTCGCCCACACCGGGCAGAACTACGACTACACACTGAACGGCATCTTCTTCCGCGACCTGTCCCTGGACGACCCCGACGTGTACCTGGACGCCGTGGGCGACGGGCTGGGGGAGACCATGGGCAACATCATCGCGCGCTCCTACGACCTCATGAGGGAGGTCGAGCCCGAGGCCCTGCTGGTGCTCGGCGACACGAACTCCTGCCTCTCGGCCATATCCGCCAAGCGCCTGCACATCCCCATCTTCCACATGGAGGCGGGCAACCGCTGCAAGGACGAGTGCCTGCCCGAGGAGACCAACCGCCGCATCGTCGACGTCATCTCCGACGTCAACCTGGCCTACTCCGAGCACGCGAGGCGCTACCTCAGGGACGCGGGCTGCGCCCCGGAGCGCACCTACGTCACCGGCTCCCCCATGGCCGAGGTGCTTCGCGCGAACCTCGATCAGATTCTTGCATCCGATGTGCACGAGCGCCTGGGTCTTGAGCCGGGTAAGTATATACTTCTTTCAGCGCATCGCGAGGAGAATATCGATACCCAGGCAAACTTCGAGTCCCTGTTCAATGCGATTAACAAGCTTGCCGAGATCTATCAGATGCCCATTCTCTATAGCTGCCATCCTCGCAGTCGAAAGCGTCTTGAGTCGACCGGCTTCGCGCTCCACCCGCTGGTGCGCATGCACGAGCCCATGGGCTTCCACGATTACAACCGCCTGCAGTCGAGCGCCTTCTGCGTGGTCTCCGACTCCGGCACCCTGCCCGAGGAGTCCAGCTTCTTCGCGTCCGTCGGCATGCCCTTCCCGGCCGTGTGCATCCGCACGTCCACCGAGCGCCCGGAGGCGCTCGACAAGGCGTGCTTCACGCTCGCCGGCATCGACGGGCGCGGCCTGCTCAACGCCGTGCGCACCGCCGTGGCTCTGGACGCGGAGGGGTCGCTGCCCCAGGCCCCCGTGCCCGACTACGCCGACGAGTGCGTGTCAACCAAGGTGGTCAAGATCATCCAGTCCTACACGGGCATCGTGGACAAGATGGTGTGGAGGAAGCGTCTGTAATGGCCTCGAGTGACATTAAAACTTCTGACGCGCTTGTCGGCGAGGCGTTGACGCTGGGAGAGGGGCTTAGTAGGCCGCTGCGCTACGTTCAGCTTTGAATCTACCCCGATTCCATTGACGCTTCACTAAGCCGCTTTCGCGGCGCCTTTC
>CALCDK010000083.1 GCA_937900605.1 uncultured Olsenella sp. | reverse complement strand
CCTCTCGCCCGTGCAGCCGGACGCGCCTCTCGCCGCGCCCGCCGAGCGCGCATCCCGCCCCGCCCGCGCCGCTCGCCGAGAAAAGCGACCGCTCGCCGCCGCCGCTCGCCGGACGTCGCTGCCTGACGCGGCGCGTTTGGGCTCCTTCGCGCCAAAGTGCACGCTGCCGCGCCCTGCGCCCCTATGGTGACGGCGGACACAAGGAGAGCCGTCGGCCGCCTGCGCGGCCGCCGGCCGTGGAAAGGGAGGACCACCATGAAGAAGCAGAACCTCGTCGTCGCCGCGCTCGCGTGTGCGCTGTGCCTGCCGATCGTCGGCTGCGGCGGCGAGCCCGCCAAGGGCGACGCCCCGGCCAAGAACGACGCCCCGGCCGCCGAGCAGAGCGCCGACTTCGACGCCAACAAGGCCTATGCCGGCCAGTGGCACGGCTCCGTCGCCATCACCGGCACCTCCGTCTACGGCACCACCGGCGGCTCCGAGTCCATGCTTGACGTCTACCTGGAGGACGACGGCACCTGCTCCGTGGAGCCCGTCGAGGCCCACGCCGACCTCCTCAAGGACGAGGGCACCTGGGAGGGCACGCCCGAGCAGATCACCTTGCACCTCACCGACGGCGACGTGGTCCTGACCGTCGTCGACGACGCCGTGGTCGAGGGCCAGGCGGCCGACTTCGGCATCGCCGACTTCGACACCATCAGCTTCGACTTCTACGGCTAGCCCCGCGCGGCCACGGCCGCCACGTGCCCGGACCGCCCACTGCGCGCCGGGCCCCGTCGCGCGCCGCGTCCCGGCGCGCCACCCACGCATCGGAACGGGGGCGACGACGTCCCCAGAGCAAGGCACTCGAGCAGAGGAGCACACATGAGCAACATCTCGCGCAGGAACTTCCTCGCGGGCGCCGCGGTGACCGCGGGCCTTCTCGGCCTGGTCGGCTGCAGCGGCACCGACGCCCCCAAGAAGGGCAACGGCTACACCGAGACCGCGACCGACTTCGGCTACACCGTGGTCGACAACGGCGACGGCGCCCGCCTGTCCTACTCGCCGGACTCCGGCCTCAAGCTCATCGAGAAGGACGGCTACGCGTTCAAGGACTACGAGGGCACCGGCGAGCTCGTGCCCTACGAGGACTGGCGACTCAGCGCCGAGGAGCGCGCCGAGGACCTGGCCGGCCGCGTGAGCGTCGAGCAGATCGCGGGCCTCATGTGCTTCTCGTCGCACGTGTCCAAGCTCGAGGACGACTGCTCCGTCACCGACGAGCAGAAGGAGTTCCTCGACGGCAACGTCCGCGCCGTCCTCAACGCCTGCTCCGGCTTCCCCGCGTTCAAGCAGGCCGAGTGGGCCAACAAGATGCAGGCCTACGTCGAGGCCTCCGGCAACAAGATTCCCGTGAACTTCTCTTCCGACCCCCGCAACGGCAAGAACTGCACCAACTGGCCCGGCAACCTGGCCCTGGCCGCCACCTTTGACCCGGCCGTGGCCAAGCGCGCCGGCGCCGGCATCGCCGCCGACATGCGCCACATGGGCGTCACCACCTTCCTCGGGCCCCAGACCGACGTCGCCTCCGACCCGCGCTGGCAGCGCTTCTCGGGCACCTTCGGCGAGGACCCCGCCCTTTCGCGCGACGTCTGCCGCAGCTTCGTCGACGGCCTGTAGTCCACGGTGAACGAGAAGGGCGAGGACATGGGCTGGGGCACCGGCTCGCTCGTCGCCATGGTCAAGCACTGGCCCGCCGAGGGCGCCGGCGAGGGCGGCCGCGAGGGCCACACCGACGGCGGCAAGTACGCCGTCTACCCCGGCAACAACTTCGAGGCGCTCATGATCCCGTTCGTCGACGGCGCCTTCAAGCTCGAGGGCAAGACCAAGTCCGCCGGCGCGGTCATGACCTCCTACACCATCGCCTACGACGAGGACGAGAAGTACGGCGAGCTGGTGGGCTCGGGCTTCTCGAAGTACAAGGTCCAGGAGCTCCTGCGCGACCGCTTCGGCTTCCAGGGCTCCGCGTGCACCGACTGGGCCGTCCTCAACGACCGCGACTCGGGCCTGTCGACCTGTTGGGGCACCGAGGACCCCACGGTGTGGAACCCCGCCAAGCGCGCCTCCAAGGCCGTCAGCGTGGGCGTCGACCAGATGGGCGGCTGCAACGACCCGAAGCTGCTCGTCTCGGCGTACGAGACCATGAAGGGCGAGCTCGGCGAGGAGCAGGCCGATGCCAACTTCCGCGCCTCCGCCAAGCGCCTGCTGCTGGGCTACTTCAACACGGGCCTGTTCGAGGATCCCTACGTCGACCCCGACGCCGCGCGCGCCTCGGTCGACCGCACCGACGACGCCATCAAGGAGGAGGCGCTCGCCTCGCAGGTCAAGGGCATCGTCATGCTCAAGAACCACGGCGGCGTCATCAAGGCGTCCTCCGGCGACGCCAAGCCCAAGGTCTACGTGCCCATGCGCTTCTCGGCCGCCTACCGCGCCCTGGGCTTCATGGGCGGCTGGGGTGACAACCCCGCCACCTGCGAGCTTCCGCTGCCCAAGGGCACGCTCGAGGAGTACTTCGACGTCGTGACCGACACCCTGTCCGAGACCCTCACCGGCCCGGTCGACGAGAAGAGCGGCAAGGCCACGCCCGCCGAGGCCGACCTCACCCGCCTCACCGCCGCCGACATCGCAGACGTCGACTGCGTCCTCGTCTGCGCCAAGGCGCCCAAGAACGCCTCCGACCGCGCGTCCATGGACGAGAACGACGTCTACCGCCCGCTGTCAATCCAGTACCGCCCGTACGTGGCCGACAGCGAGTACGTCCGCAAGGTCTCCCTGGCCGGCGACACCCTGCCCGACGGCACCAAGGAGAACCGCAGCTACTTCGGCCAGACCTCGATGGTCGTCAACGAGGGCCAGCTCGACCAGATCCTGGCCGCCGCCGACCTCGCGCACCAGGCCGGCAAGCCCTGCATCGTGGTCCTGGACATCACCCAGCCCATGTGCGTCCACGAGTTCGAGGACAAGGTCGACGCCATCCTCGTCTCCATGTCCGGCTCCACCGAGGCCGCCTGCCGCATCGTCGCCGGCAAGGACGAGCCCTCCGGCCTGCTGCCCATGCAGATGCCCGCCGACATGGTGGCCGTCGAGAAGCAGCTCGAGGACCTGCCGCGCGACATGGACTGCTACACCGACGCCGACGGCAGCACCTACGACTTCGGCTTCGGCCTGAACTACGCCGGCAAGATCTCCGACGAGCGCACCGAGAGGTACTGCGTCGAGCCGCTCACCAAGCCCGAGGCGTAGGGACGACCCCGCACCTGACCTGACCATGGGCGCGCCGTCCCTGCCGAGACGGCGCGCCCTCATGCAAGAGGAGGACCCATGTCCCAGAAGAGCAAGCCCAAGAAGGCCATCACCCGTCGGACCTTCGTGGGCAACGCGGCGGCGTCGGCCGGCCTCGTCGGCGTGACCGTCGCGGCCAACGTCGGCACCAACAAGTTCCGCTCCTTCCTCGACAAGTACGTCGGCGGCCGAACCGCCACTGTCACCAACATCGAGGGCTCGGAGAACTGGGACACTGCCTACTACGAGGAGCGCTTCCGCGGCCGCAAGCAGGCCACCGAGGCCGCCAACGAGCTCGTGACCGAGATCTTGGGCGAGGGCGCGGTCCTTCTCAAGAACGACGGCGCGCTGCCGCTGGCCGAGGGCAGCGAGGTCTCGCTGCTGGGCCGCTACGCCGCCGACCCCGTCTACGGCGGCGCCGGCTCCGGCACCGTCGACGCCAACGCGTGCGTCAACTTCCACGACGGCCTGGCCGCCGCGGGCCTCGCGCTCAACGAGACCGCCTACGGCTGGATCGCCGAGAACTACGCGAACTACCCCAAGGCCAGCATCACGATGGACAACCCGTCGACGGCCACCTACTACATCGGCGAGATCCCCTGGGGCGACTACAGCTCCGAGGCGCAGGCGTCCGTGGCCGGCACCACTGCGGTCATCGTGATCGGCCGCGGCGGCGGCGAGGGCGGAGACCTCTCGACCGACCTCCTCGGCACCCTCGGCGACGGCCGCCACACCGAGTTCAAGCCCAACGCCGAGACGGCCAACTACGTCGAGGGGCAGCACGAGCTCGAGCTCACCACCGAGGAGCTCGGCTTGATTGCGGCGGCCAAGAAGTCCTGCGAGAAGGTCGTCGTGCTCATCAACGCCTCCACGCCCATCGAGGCCGGCCCGCTGGTCTCCGGCGAGTTCGCCGTCGACGCTGTGCTCGAGGTGGGCTCGCTGGGCGCCACCGGCGCCACGGCCGTCGGCCAGATCCTCACGGGCAAGGTGAACCCCTCCGGCAGGACCTGCGACGTGTGGGCGGCCGACTTCACCGCAGACCCGACGTTCGGCAACTTCGGCGGCCGCCAGTACACCGACATCAGCGGCTACTACACCAAGAACGCCAACGGCGCGCCGTCGGACGGCACCGCGTACTTCGTCGAGTACAAGGAGGGCGTCTACTACGGCTACCGCTTCTACGAGACCGCTGCTGTCGAGGCCGCCGCGGGCAACTACCCGGGCTTCGACTACGACTCCGCCGTCGTGTTCCCGTTCGGATTCGGCCTGTCGTACACGACCTTCTCGCAGGCGCTGGACTCCGTGAGCTCGGACGGCGAGAGGGTCCGCGCCAGCGTGACCGTGACCAACACGGGCTCCGTGGCCGGCAAGGACGTCGTCGAGCTGTACTTCTCGGCGCCGTACGAGGCCGGTGGGGCCGAGAAGCCCGCCGTCGTGCTCGGCGCGTTCGCCAAGACCGACGTGCTCGAGCCGGGCGCGTCCCAGACGCTCGAGCTGGAGTTCGCCGTGCGCGACATGGCCTCGTGGAGCCCCAAGGAGGCTGCGTACGTGCTGGACGCGGGCACGTACGTCATCAGCCTGCGCACCGACTCGCACACCGTGGTCGGCGAGCAGGGCGTCGAGCTGGGGCACCAGGTCTTCGACACGGACTCCGCCACGGGCACCAGGCTGTCGCGGCAGTTCGCGGACATGGACGAGTACATGGATCGCAACTGCAGGCCCTTCTCGCGCGCGGACTTCAAGGGGACGTGGCCCGAGCCTGCCGTCGACCGCAGCGCCGACGAGTGCGGGCTGACGTTCGAGGAGTACGACTGGAAGGCCAACGAGGACCCCAAGGCCAAGCGTCCCGTGACCGGGGCGTCCAACGGGCTGTCGCTCGTCGACATGCGCGGCGTGGACTACGACGACGAGAAGTGGGACCTCATCCTGGACCAGCTCACCGTCGACGAGATGGCCACCGTCCTCAATGACGACGCGTACAACACGCCCGCCATCGAGTCCATCAACAAGCCCGAGACCAAGGAGCCCGACGGCCCGGCGGGCTTCACCTCGCTGACCGGCCCGACCGGCAACTGCGCGTACTGCTCCGAGTTCGCGATGGCGCAGACGTGGAACGTCGAGCTCATGTACCGCATGGGCGAGATGGTGGGCCAGGAGGCGCTCGCGTCCAAGTACAACGGCTGGTACGCGCCGGCGATGAACACGCACCGCTCGCCGTTCGCGGGTCGCAACTTCGAGTACTACTCCGAGGACCCGCTGCTCGCGGGCAAGATCGGCGCGGCCGCCGTGAGCGGCGCGGCGTCGGGCGGCTGCTATGCGATGGTCAAGCACTTCGCGCTCAACGACCAGGAGTCCTACCGCATCCAGCACTTGTGCACGTGGGCGAGCGAGCAGGCGGTCCGCGAGATCTACCTGCGGCCCTTCGAGATCACGGTCAAGGAGGCGACCTGCGAGCTCAAGTACATCTCCGACGACAAGGGCACCGTGTCGACCAAGACCATGCCGGGCTGCACGGGCATCATGAGCTCGTTCAACTACGTCGGCGCCGAGTGGGCCGGCGGCCGTCGCAGCCTGTGCACCGGCGTCCTGCGCGAGGAGTGGGGCTTCAGGGGCTGCGTCATCACCGACTTCAACCTGTACGGCTACATGGACAAGAACCAGGCCCTGGCCGCGGGCACGGACCTTGAGCTCACCTACCTGGCGATGACGGGTCCGTACCAGGGCCTCGACTCCGCCACGGTCCAGTGCCAGCTGCGCGAGGGCGCACACCACCTGCTGTACACGGTGGCCAACTCCAACGTGGTGCAGAACATGGCGCCGGGCGCGAGGGTGACGTACTCGCCCGCGCCGTGGCAGTACGGCGTGTGGGGAGGAAGCGCGGTGCTCGTGGGCCTCGCCGGGCTCTTCGGCTGGCGTGCGTACCGTGCGAACCGCGCGCTCAAGGAGCAGCGCGAGGTGGCCGAGGGAGCGGACGACGCCGCGGACAAGGTCAAGGACGACGCTGACGAGTAGTGCCGTCGCGCGCACGGGAGGCGTCGCCTTGCAGGGCGGTTGCCGGGTCCGGACGAGGTGATCGGGGGGCGTGCCCTTGGGCGCGCCCCCTTCGTCCGTCGACGTGCCTGCGCTGGGCGACGGCCGGGCTTGCGTGCGCCCCGGCGGAGCCGGGCCGCATCTCGGTCTGCCCGTCCCTCTCGCCTGCGCTACCGCGCGACCGCGCGCAGAGGCCGCCGGCACAGCGCCGCCTGCGCGACGAGGCCGCACCCCGCGACCGCCCACAGCAGCCCCCAGCCGCCCGCGCCGAGAAGCGCCTGCCCGAGTATCCCGCCCAGGCCGCCGCCCGCGAAGACGCCCAGGCCCACGAGCCCGGTGCACAGCCCCTGCCGCGCCGGGTCGGCCCCCATCGAGAGCGTGACCAGCGACGGCTGCACCAGGATGTAGCCCAGGCCCAGCAGCGCCGCCGCGCCGAGCGCCGGCACCCACGACCCCGAGAGCGTCGCCGCGAGCAGCAGCGCCATCGCGCCGACGCCCGACGCCTCGCCGACGAGCACCACGCCGTCGACGCCCCCGCGCGCCGCGATCCGCCCGGAGACGCCCCCGCCCACCAGGCACGCGACGCCGTAGAACATCATGACCAGGCCCGTCTGCGTGGCGCCCAGCCCGCACCTCTCGGCCAGGAACGTCCCCATGAGCCCGTAGACGCCCAGGAACACGACGCCCGTCGAGCACGCTGCCAGGAACACGCAGCGGCTCGGCCCCAGGAACGTTCTCGCCGCCGACCGCACGAACTCGCACGTCGCGCCCGCGGCCGAGCGCACGGCGAGAAGCGCGCGACGACCCGCCAGCGGCCCGTCCGCCACCGCG
>CALCDK010000082.1 GCA_937900605.1 uncultured Olsenella sp. | reverse complement strand
GGGACCGTCGCGGTCTACAACGCGCTCGTCTCGGGCGCGTAGGGGCCGCGTGCCCGCCGCGCCACCCGTCTAGTACAATCGTCCGTGTGCATGTGTCACACGCAACAGCAAGGAGACCCCATGCCTGCAACCCCGTTCGAGCTCGCGCGCATCGCCGCGACCGCGGCCGACTCCAAGAAGGCGACTGACATCGTCGTCCTCGACATCTCGCCCAAGTCCGACGTCTGCGACTACTTCGTTATCGCCACGGGCGCCACCGCCCGGCAGGTCGACGCCATCGTCGACGAGGTCCGCGAGAAGGTCAGCGCCAACCTCGGCGTCTCGCCCCTCTCGTGCGAGGGCCGCGCCGGCCTGTCCTGGGTCCTCGTCGACTACGGCTCGGTCGTCGTGCACGTCTTCCAGCCCGAGGCGCGCGACTACTACCGCCTCGAGTCCCTCTGGGGCGACGCCCCGCGCGTGAGCCTCGGTCTCGAGGGCGAGGCCGGCGCCGACGCCGTCTCGGCCGACGACGCCCCGGCCCACTTCACCGTCGACGAGGGCGACCTGGTAGACAACCTGCCTGCCTCCTCCGACCCCGTCGAGTAGGCACTGCTCCCAGCCGCCCTCTCGCAGGGCGCGCACGGACCATGACGTGACGCGAGGCCCCGGACCGGCTCCGGGGCCTCGTCTCGTGGCCGTCGCGGGGCCTCGCGCCGTCTTGTCCGCGCCGTCACGGCCCTACGCGCCGTCCGGCCCGGCGTCGTCGTTCCCGGCGTCGCGCGCCAGCGAGAAGCGCAGGTCGCGCCCGTAGCCCAGGGCCGCGTCGCCGAAGCGTGCCCGGACCAGGTCCCCCACGCGCCCGAGCTCCGAGCGGTCGCGCTCGCGCCCCTGCGGCTCGAAGAGGCTGGCCTGCGGGCGCGGGTCGTGGTCGAGGCACGACGTCGCGACCCCCACGAGGCGCACCCTCACCCCGGGCGCCCACACCTCCTCGAGGACTGCCTCGGCCGCCCGGGCCAGGACCCGCTCGTCGTCGGTGCGCACGTCGAGCGTGGTTCGGGCCGTCCGCGTCCGCATGGCGTCGCTGCGCACCTTGAGCGTCACGAGCGCCGCGCGCAGCCCCTGGGCCCGCAGCCTGCGGGCCACGAGCGCGCAGACGTGGCCGACGGCGGCGCGCAGCTCGTCTCGCCCGACGAGGTCCTCCGGGAACGTGCGCTCGCACGAGACCGACTTGGGCCCCTCGCGGCGCTCCGGCGGCACCACCACGGCGTGCTCGAGCCCGGCCGCGCGCATCGCGAGCCTCGGCCCTGCCACGCCGAGCTCGCGCTCCAGCACGTCGCGGTCCGCGCGCGCCAGCTGCCCCAGCGTCCGGATCCCCATGGCCTCGAGGCGCGCCTGGGTCGCCTGGCCGATGCCGCTCATGGCCCGCACGTCGAGCGGGGCGAGAAACGCCCGCTCGCAACCGGGCGGCACCACCGTCAGGCCGCGGGGCTTCTCGCGCTCCGACGCGATCTTGGCGACGGTCTTGCCCGTCCCCAGGCCGATGGAGCACGTGATCCCGAGCTCGCGCACGCGCGCCTGGACGCGCGTGCAGATCTCCACGGGGCTCTCCCGCGAGAAGCGGCCGGGCGTGACGTCGAAGAAGGCCTCGTCGACCGACACCTGCTCCACGAGCGGCGTCTCGTCGAGCAGCAGCCCCATCACCTGGCGGCTCACCTCGTGGTAGCGGTCGAAGTGCCCGCGCGTCCAGATGGCGTCGGGGCACAGCCTGCGCGCGGTCGCCGACGGCATCGCCGAGCGGACGCCGTAGCGCCTCGCCTCGTACGAGGCGGTCGAGACCACGCCGTGCTCCTCGGGGGGAGCCCCCACCACGACCGGCCTGCCACGCCATGCGGGGTGGTCGAGCTGCTCGACTGACGCGAAGAACGCGTCGAGGTCGAGAAGCCCGATGGCGGGCCCCTCCCACTCGAGGGGGCCGTGCGCGAGCGTCTGTCCGTCTGTGTCCATGGCCGTGATTATACGGCGGCCTCCGCCAGCGGCAGGCAGACCGCGAACGTCGTCTGGCCGGAGGCGTCCGAGGTGGCGCGGATGGTGCCGCCGGCGCCCTCCACGATGCTCTTGGCGATGGCGAGCCCCAGGCCGAAGCCGCCGTGGCCGCTGCGCTCGCGGGCCTCGTCGGTGCGGTAGAAGCGGTCGAAGACGTGCTCGAGGTCCCCGGGCGGGATGGGCCGCCCCTGGTTGGTGACGTCCAGCTGCGCCTGTCGGCCGCTCGCGCGGAGCCTGACGCGCACGACGCTGCCGCGGTCGGCGTACTTGGTGGCGTTGTCGAGCAGGGTGCCCATGGCGCGGCCGAGCTCGCGCTCGTCGCCGCTCACCCACAGGCCCCCGCGCAGGTCGCGCTCGATCTCGCAGCCGCGCTCGTAGGCCACGGCGTCGAACTCCAGGGCGCTGCCGTCGACGAGGGCGCTGAGGTCGACGCGTCCGGCGGGGGGCTCCGCGGCCCCGCTCGCGCGGCTCTCGTCCGCACGGGCCAGCGTGAGCAGGTCCTCGACGAGGTCGCGCATGTTCTTGGCCTCCTCGGAGGCGCTCGAGGCCCAGCGCAGGGCCTCCGGGTCGTCCGCGCACTCGCGCGCCAGGATCTGCGTGTCGGCCAGGATGACGGCGAGCGGCGTCTTGAGCTCGTGCGAGGCGTCCGAGACGAAGCGGCGCTGGCGGTCCCACGCGTCGCGGACGGGTCGCAGCGACCAGTCCGCCAGGACGTGCACCACGACGAGCAGGGCGCCCATGCAGACGAGGAAGATCCCCAGGCACGAGAGGGCCTGCGAGCGGATCGAGGCGTCGCGCGCGTAGGTGTCGGCCAGAGCGATGCGCCAGCCCTGGGGAGAGGGGCTGCGCATCCACGAGACGTGGTAGCGCGCGCTCTCGCCCTCGTCGGCGTCGCTCGACAGCGCCTCGACGACGAGGTCGTACAGGGCGCTCCTCGATATGTCGAGGGGGGAGTCGCTGCGCGCGAGGATCGTGCCCGCGTCGTTGACGTCCACGGTGATGGTGAGGATCGAGCCGACGTCGGGCCCGTGCTCGCGCTCGCCCATGAGCGGGGCGCCCACGACGTCGCCGCGCAGCGCGCCCTCGAGCATGCCGCGGGTGAGCGCCCGCTGCGCTGCTGCGCTCGTGAGCACGGCCCCGCACAGCGCCGCCCCGAGGACGACGCCGACGAGCGCCATGGTGATCGCGACGAACTTCCTCCGGAGCCTGCGCAGCACGGGCGTCACCCTACTGGGAGTCGATGGCCTCGAGGCGGTAGCCGATCATCCTCAGGGTGGTGATCTGGACCCTCGAGCCGACGTGGGCGAGCTTCTTGCGCAGGAACGAGACGTAGGCCTCGACGGAGTTCTCCGACGCCTCGGCGTCGGCGCCCCACACGCGCGCGAGCAGGTCCTGCTTGGAGACCACCCGAGAGGTGGACGACATCAGGATGCTCATGACCTGGAACTCCTTGCCGGACAGGTGCACGGACCTCTCGCCGCACGAGAGCTCGTGGGAGTTGAGGTCGAGCGTCACGTCCTCGAAGCCGACCTCGTCGAGGAGCACCTCGCCACGACGGCGGGTGAGCGCGCGCAGGCGCGCGAGCAGCTCCGGCGCCTCGAAGGGCTTGGTCATGTAGTCGTCGGCGCCCGAGTCCAGGCCCTCGACCTTGTCGGCGGTCGAGGTGCGCGCCGTGAGGAGGAGCACCGGGGTCGACACCCCCTGGCGGCGCATCTCGTGCACCACGTCGAGGCCGCTCATGCCGGGGAGCATGACGTCGAGCACCACGGCGTCGTAGCTGCCCGACAGGGCGCAGCGCAGGCCGGCGCGCCCGTCGTAGGCGGCCTCGGCGTTGCACGACTCGTCCGCGAGGATGCGCGCGATCGCGTCTGCCAGGTTCCTCTCGTCCTCCACGACAAGGATGTTCATCGGGCCTCCGCTCGGGTCGCTTACGGTTCGCGTGCTATCCTACCCACAGGCGCTGAAAGCCCCCTGAACCGCGGCCGCCGCGGGCCCGGGGCGACGTGGGCGTCCACAAAAACTGCACCTTGCAGTCGACCGCCCAAGTCGTATCATAAGTGCCTGTTATGTGGCTTTGCGGTGCGGGCCAACCCTTATACCCCGCGCACCGCCCGTCTGGAGGAGTTTTCATTGGCAGTCAAGATTCGCCTGGCCCGTCACGGTGCCAAGAAGCGTCCGTACTACCGCGTCGTCGTCGCCGACGGCCGCATGCCGCGTGACGGCCGCTACATCGAGCAGGTCGGCCGCTACAACCCGCTGACCAACCCCAAGACCATCGACATCAACCTCGAGAAGGTCGATGAGTGGATCGCCAAGGGCGCCCAGCCCACCAACGCCGTCGCCCACCTCGTGGAGATCGTCCGCAACGGCCAGCCCGCCGCCGAGCCCAAGGCCAAGCTCTCCAAGAAGGCCGCTGCCAAGGCCGCTGCCGCCGCCGAGGCTGCCGCTGAGGCCGACGCCGAGTAGGCGTGGTCCGTATGCAGACCACTGACTGCGTGCCTGCCGACGAAGCACCCGAGCTCCCTTCGGACAAGGTTGCCGACCTCGTCGAGTACATCGTCTGCGGTCTCGTGGATGACGTGAAGAGCGTCTCCCTTGATGTCACCGACTCCGAGAGCGGTTCCCTCATCGAGGTCAGCTGCTCCGAGGAGGACGCTGGCAGGGTCATCGGGCGCAAGGGCCGCACCATCAAGGCCATTCGCACGCTCGCAAGGGCCCTCGGACAGCGCGTCGGGACCACCGTCGAAGTCGAGGTTGTAGGCTAGGGGCACATGCGAGGCAACTTCAGAGTCATATCCTGCGTCCAGAAGACGCATGGAAGGTCAGGGGAGGTCGTGACGGTTCCCGTTCACGGCCTTCCCTTCCTCGTTGAAGAGGGGATGCGCGTGGCCGTCGTGCCGCCCGCCCTCACGGGGGACCGCTGGCACACGGTGACGTCCGTCCAGGAGGACGACCGCCTCGGCCAGCTCGTCGCGCTCTCCGGCGTCGACTCGCTCGACGACTCGGAGCTGCTCGTGGGCAGGTACCTGCTCGCCAGCGTCGACGAGCTGCCGGACGACCTCGACCTCCACGACCCCGATCGGCTCGTCGGCCGCGAGGTGGTCGACGCGGCCACGGGCGCCACGGGCGCCATCGCCGAGGTCATGCGCGGCCCGCTGGGCGAGGTCCTTCTCCCCGTGGTCGACGAGGTCGTCGACGCGGTGCCCGAGCAGGGCCCCATCCCCGTGCGGGTCCCCGCCGGCCTCGGCTGGGAGCTCCCCGGGGGCGATGCCCGATGATCTTCGAGACCCTCTCGGTGTTCCCGGGCGTCTTCGGGCCCTACCTCGACGCCTCGATCATGGGCCGCGCGCGGCGCTCGGGCATCCTCGAGTTCCATGCGCACGACCTGCGCGACTGGACGCACGACCGCCATCGGACCGTCGACGACGCGCCGTTCGGCGGGGGCCAGGGCATGCTCATGAAGCCGGCCCCCATCTTCGAGGCCGTCGACGAGCTTTCGGCCGGCGGCCCCAGGCCCCACGTCGTGTTCTTCTCGCCGTGCGGCCGGCGCTACGACCAGTCCTGCGCCGAGCGCCTCAGCCGGCTCGAGCGCGTCCTTTTGGTCTGCGGCCGTTACGAGGGCACCGACGAGCGCGTCTACTCGCTCGCCGACGACGTCTTCTCGCTGGGCGACTACGTCCTGACCGGCGGCGAGCTCGCGGCCATGGTCGTCATCGACTCCGTGGTCAGGCTCCTGCCGGGCGCGCTGGGCGACGACATGAGCGCCGTCGACGAGTCCTTCTCGTCGGGCCTGCTCGAGTACGAGCAGTACACGCGGCCCTCGTCGTACCGCGGCATGGACGTGCCCGAGGTGCTGCTCTCCGGCGACCACGCGCGCATCGACGCCTGGCGCCGTGCCAACGCGATCGAGCGCACCGCCCGCTGGCGGCCCGACCTGCTCGAGGGCGCCGGGCTCACGGGCGACGAGCTCGAGCTCGCGCGCCGTGCGATGGGGGAGGTGCCCGGCGATGGGCGCTGAGCGTCCCTCCCGGCTGCGGCGCGTCGCCTCGGGGGTCGTCACGGTCCTGCTCGTCGTGGTCGTCGCCGTCCTCGTGCGGCAGTTCGTGGCCGAGGCGTACTACGTCCCGTCGGGCTCGATGCTCGAGACCATCCACGAGGGCGACCTCGTCCTCGGCGAGAAGGTCTCCTTCCGGCTTCGCGACCCGCGGCCCGGCGACGTGGTGACCTTCGTCCAGCCGGACGGGCGCACCCTCGTCAAGCGCGTCGTGGCCGTCGCCGGACAGCAGGTGCGCATCGAGGCCGGCCGGGTCCTCGTCGACGGCGTCCGCCTCGACGAGCCCTACGTCGGCGGGCAGCCCACGTACGACCTCACGCCGCTTCCCGGCTCGGCTGGCATCGCGTACCCGTACACCGTCCCCGACGGGTGCGTGTGGGTCATGGGGGACAACCGGACCGACTCCAAGGACTCACGCTACTTCGGCCCCGTCAGCATCGATGACGTCACGTCGAGGGCAGCTGTCATCTACTGGCCGCCCGCGGACATGGCCGTGCTCTAGAGGCCCCGCGGCACGAGGAGAAAGACGCACATGAGCGACAACGCGCTTACGTTCCAAGACATGATTCTCACGCTCGAGCGCTACTGGGCCGAGAAGGGCTGCACCGTCATGCAGCCCTACGACTCCGAGGTCGGTGCGGGCACCTTCCACACCGCCACCACCCTGCGCTCCCTCGGCCCCGCCGCGTGGCGCGCCTGCTACCCGCAGCCCTGCCGCCGCCCCGCCGACGGCCGCTACGGCGAGAACCCCAACCGCCTGCAGCACTACTACCAGTTCCAGGTCCTCATGAAGCCGTCGCCGGCCGACTGCCAGGAGCTCTACCTGGGGTCTCTCGCCGCCATCGGCCTCGACCCCATGCTCCACGACGTCCGTTTCGTCGAGGACGACTGGGAGAGCCCGACGCTGGGCGCCTGGGGCCTGGGCTGGGAGGTCTGGCTCAACGGCATGGAGGTCACCCAGTTCACCTACTTCCAGCAGGTGGGAGGCATCGAGGTCGACCCCGTCCCGGTCGAGATCACCTACGGCCTCGAGCGCATCGCCATGTACGCGCAGGGCGTCAACTCGGTCTACGACCTCGTCTG
>CALCDK010000081.1 GCA_937900605.1 uncultured Olsenella sp. | reverse complement strand
GTGCGGGCGCCGGGCTCACGAAGCGCCTGGCGTAGACCTCGTTGAGCGCGTCGAGGTCGTCGAGGCTCCTCAGGTAGACCGTGGTCTGCGCGACGTCGGCCAGCGTGCAGCCGACCTCGCCGAGAATGGCCTCGATGACGTCGATGACGCGCTCGGTCTGCTCGACGATCCCGCCCTCCACGAGCCTCTGGGGGTCATCGGGCGAGATGGGCAGCTGCCCGGAGGCGAACGCGAGCCTTCCCGCGGTGGTCCCCTGCGAGTACGGGCCGATGGCCTCCGGCGCGAGGGGCGCGTTGATCGCGTACTTCATCGCGGCCCCCTACCGGTCGCCGAGCCGGCGCGCGCCGACGAAGTCGTCGTCTGGCCTCACGAGGTCCCACCCCTCGAGCGTCGCGCGCCCAAGGCGCAGTGCGTCGGAGGAGTCGAGCTCGCGAGCCCAGGGCAGGTCGCGCTCCATGACGCCGCGCAGCGTGTCGAGGACAGCAGGCTCCGCCACAGGGTGCGCGCGGCACGAGGGGGAACCAGCACCAGGTAGGCGTCGCTGTTGAGGGGCCTGCCCGGGACGCTCGCGACGACGCAGCCGATGGCGTCGAGCATGACCGAGGCGACCTGCCCGGGCCTGGGGAGGTCCGACGGGCGCTTCACGTAGTCGAGCAGCACGCTGCGGGCCGCCGCGCCAACGAGCAGGAACGGAACGAGCATCGAGCTGGCGTCCTCGACGGAGACGCCTTCGTACGGGCGCTGGCCGTCCTGCTCGATGCCCGCCACGAAGCCGAGCCAGGCCGACAGGACCTGACCGCGCGGGCTGGGGTCGAGAAGGACGTGCTCCGTGTCGCCGGTCCTGAGCGCCAGCGGGACGGACGTGGTGATGCCGTCGCCGGTGAGGACGGCCTCGTGGGCGCACTGGCCCACCTGGAGCCTGCGACCGGCCAGGACGGCCTGGGCCATCTGGGCCGCGCCGGCGCCGCTGACGAGCACGTACGTGGACCCGGTGAGGTCGAAGAGCAGCGCGCCGTCCTCGGTCCCGGCGGGGCCGGGCTCGTGCGGGTATGCAGTGACCCCAAGCACGCCAGTCTCCTCGTTGGGCGAGAAGGACGCCCCGAGGATCGCGTGCTCCTGGTAGATGACACCCATGTGGCCGTTCATCGGGCCTCCCCCTCCCTGGACTCGGCAATGGCCTCCCTGCGAATGGAGAGGGCCTTGCTGGTGTAGACGACGGCGGTGATCGCGGAGCAGACGACTCCGGCGTAGACGAACAGGATGCCGACGGCGGAGGCAGTGGCGTTGAGGCCGGGCAGCCATGCGACGTCGACGAGGCCGAGGCCGGGCACGACCGGCCAGCCCAGCAGCAGGTCGCAGAAGCCGAACATGAGCAGCGCAGTGGCGATCTTGCCGATGTAGACGACGTCGATCGGGCGCTTGCGGTAGTGCTGCAGCATCAGGCCACCGAGGCCCAGGTAGATGTCGCGTCCGATTACGAAGACGGGCACCCACACGGGCAGGTCGCCCACGATGAGCAGGCCGATGACGCCCGTGAACAGCAGGACGCGGTCCATGACCGGGTCCATGAGCTTGCCGAGCCAGCTGACCGTCTGCGTCCTGCGCGCCACCTGGCCGTCCAGGAAGTCCGTCACGGCGGCGACGGCATAGCAGACGAGGGCGAAGACGCGGTGCTCGCCCTGCGCGAAGAGGACGAGAAAGACGATGGTGAGCGCCAGACGGCAGAACGTGATGACGTTGGCGACGGTGACGACCTGGGTCGAGGGGTTCTCCGAGGAGCCGACGGGCGCGTCGACGTTGCCGGACCGCTGCCGCTCCGCGGCGTCGGCGTCCGCGATGTTCCTGAGCTCCGACCTGACCTTGTCGATTCGCTGAGACACGAGCCCCTGCCCTTGAGTTCGAGGTGTACTGACCAGACTGAAATACCCAGTCTACCATCAGCGTATGCACGCCGGGTCACGGCGGGCGCGCGGCAGTCCTCGGCCCCCGGTGGCTACTCGGCGGTCGCGCGCCGCTGCGCGTCGGCCGGCATGGCTATCCCCTCCTTGAGTCGCGGACGTCTGCCACAGAGGCGGATTTCGCCGGTCGCCCTGACCACGCCCATCGCCTTCTCCTCTAGTTGTTGGTCGGGGCGACGGGACTCGAACCCGCACGGGCGATGCCCGCGGCGTCTTAGACGCCGCGCGTCTGCCTGTTCCGCCGCGCCCCGTTGTGGAATGGCCGACAAAGCAGCAATGAGCAGCGGCGCCTCCAGCGATGCGTAGGCAGACCTCTTCATCTTGCAAAATACGCAAGCGCTGTTAGATTGAATTTGAGGCACGCCCGTCCAGCTGAGGAAGGAAACGGCCTCATTATTATTTTTGTCTTTTGGTTTTCCCTTCGCTCGAGATATACATCAATTCGTCCCGGTACCTCGACCTTCTGATGACAGGCGCGATTGGGCCTGGTATAGGCACTTTCCCGCTAATTATCATGGCTCTGACGAGTCCGACATGTTGCTGGGTGTGCGGAATCTCCCCTGCACCTCGTCCCGGGTCCTGTCCGCCCGGCGTGCCAGACATCTCCTCGTCT
>CALCDK010000080.1 GCA_937900605.1 uncultured Olsenella sp. | reverse complement strand
CCACCGTCTTCGGCCAGTCGCACTCCCCCGCCGTGGGCTGCGTGCTCGAGGGCCTGCCCGCGGGGCTGGCCGTCGACCTCGACGGGCTCCAGCGCTTCGTCGACCGTCGCAGCCCCGGCGCCACCCCCGGCTCGACCGCCCGCCGCGAGCGCGACCTCGTCCGCGTCGTCGGCGGCCTCAACCCGGCCGGACGCACCTGCGGGGCGCCCTTCGCGGCCCTTCTCGCCAACGAGGACGCGCGCCCGGGCGACTACGCCCGCGCCGGCCGCGTCCCGAGGCCCGGCCACGCCGACCTCTGCGCCGAGCTGCGCTGGCACGGCGAGCAGGACCCCGCGGGAGGCGGGCACTTCTCGGGCCGGCTCACCGCGCCGCTGTGCGTGGCGGGCGGCGTGGCGTTGCAGTGGCTCGCGACGCGCGGCGTCGAGGTGCGCGCGCACGTGGCCGAGCTCGCCGGCGTCGCCGACGAGCCGCTCGAGGCCCAGGACAACTCGCCCGAGGGCCAGCTGAGGCTGCGCGGGCAGATGGCGGCACTCGCCTCGCGCCCGCTCGAGCCCTTCGTCGACCCCGAGGCCGGCCGGCGCATGGCCGCCGAGGTCGCGCGCGCCCGCGCCGAGGGCGACACGGTCGGCGGCATCGTCGAGTGCGTCGCGTGCGGCATGCCCGCCGGCTGCGGCGAGCCGACGGCCGACGGCATCGAGAACGTACTGGCCCGCGACCTCTTCACGATCCCGGCGGTCAAGGGCGTCGAGTTCGGGCGGGGCTTCGCCGCGGCGCGCCTGCGAGGGTCCCAGAACAACGACGCCTACGAGCTGCGCGACGGCCGGGTGGTCCCGCGCACCAACTCGGCCGGGGGCGTGCTGGGCGGCATCACGACCGGCGCGCCGGTGCACGTGCGCGTGGCCGTCAAGCCCATCCCCACCCTGGGCCGCCCACAGGACTCGGTGGACCTCGACGCGATGGCGCCGGCGCAGAGCAGGCCGGGCGGCAGGCACGACGCCACCGCGGTCGTCAGGGCGGTCCCCGTGGTCGAGGCCGTCGTGGCCCTGGGCCTGGCCGATGCGCTGCTGGCCTGGCCCGCGCACGACGGGAAGGGGGGCCTGTGCCGATGAGCGGTCTCGAGGGGGCCCGCGCGCGCATCGACCGGATCGACGAGCAGATCGTGCGGCTCGTGGTGGAGCGCACGTCGCTCGCGGCCGAGGTCGCGGCGCACAAGGCGGCGCTGGGGCTGCCCGTGCTGGACGCCGCGAGGGAGCGCGAGGTCGTGCGGGCCGCGCGCGAGGCCGCCGGGCCGGACTTGGCCGACACGGCCGAGCAGGTCATGGTGCTGCTCATGGCCGCGTCGCGCGCCCGCCAGCACGAGCTCCTCGCCGACGGCTGCGAAGGCGGCGGCGGGAGGGGCGGAGGCACCGTCGCCGCAGGCGCATCCGGCCGCGGCGACGGGGACGGGGACGACGCGGGAGACGAGACATGCGCGCGCGGGCGCGGGGAAGGGGCGTGCGATGACGCCACGTGAGGGCGGGTGCGCCGACGCGCCGTTCGGGCTGGTCGGCCGCCACCTCGGCCACAGCTGGTCGCCGGCGATCCACGAGCAGCTTGGCTCGGCGCCCTTCTCGCTGTTCGAGGTCGAGCCGGAGGAGCTCGCCGGGTTCGTGCGCGAGGGCTCGTGGCGCGGCCTCAACGTGACGCTACCGTACAAGCGCGACGTGGTGGCGCTGGCCGACGAGCTCACCGACCGCGTGAGGCGCCTCGGCGCGGCCAACACGCTGGTGCGACGCTCGGACGGGACCATCCTGGCGGACAACACCGACGTCATGGGCTTCTCGTGGCTGCTCGACGACTTCCTCGCCAACACCGTCGGGCTCGACCCGCACGAAGCGCTGCGCGGGCGGGAGGCGCTCGTGCTGGGCACGGGCGGGGCCGCCTCGGCCGTGGCGATGGCGCTCGAGGCCCACGGGGCGCGCCCGACGTTCGTCTCGCGCCGCGGCCCAGAGCGCTACGAGGGCGTCGGGACGCGCCATGCCGACGCGGCGCTCGTGGTCAACGCGACGCCGGTCGGGATGTGGCCCGACTGCCCGGCCAGCCCGCTGCCCGCCGAAGAGCTCGCGCGGATGGGGGACCTCGTCGGCGTGCTCGACGTCATCTACAACCCCGAGCGCACGGGCCTGCTCATGGAGGCCGAGCGCCAGGGCGTGCCGGGCCGCTGTGGCATGGGCATGCTCGTGGCGCAGGCGGTGCGCTCCAGCGAGCTGTTCCAGGGCCGCGGGCTCGACGAGAGGGCGATCGCCCTGCTGCGCGACGCCCTGACCCGCAGCATGGGCAACGTCGCGCTGGTGGGCATGCCCGGGGTGGGCAAGTCGAGCTGCGCGCGCGAGCTCGCGCGCATGTGCGGGCGCGAGCTCGTCGACCTCGACGCCGAGGTCGAGCGCGAGGCCGGAACGAGCTGCGAGCGGGCCATCGCCGAGCGCGGCATCGAGTGGTTCCGCGACGCCGAGCAGCGTGCCTGCCAGCGCGTAGGGCGCCGCGCGAGGCTCGTCATCGCCTGCGGGGGCGGCGTGGTCGAGCGCGAGGCCAACCGCCTCGCGCTGCACCAGAACTCGACGGTCGTCTGGCTCAGGAGGCCCCTCGCCCTGCTCGCCCGCGACGGCAGGCCGATCCTGGCCGAGCAGGGCGCCGACGCGATCGCCCGCAGGCGCTACCCGCTCTACGAGGCATGGAGCGACGCCGTGCTCGACTGCACCGGGTCGGCCGAAGGCGACGCCCGGGCCATCAGGGCGATGCTGGGCCTGTGACGCGCCCCGCCGGCGGCGCCCAGACGCCCGCGGGGCCCAGGGCGCCGCTCGCCAGCTGGCGGGCACGACGCGCCCGCCAGCGCCTATACTTGTTCGCCACACGCGAGAAGGACGATGAGACGGATCTCTGGCTGAGCCGGGACTCGTGGACGCGGCCGGCCGAGAGGAGACCCCATGGACAAGCGCAGGATCGCAGAGGAGGTCCTCGCCGCAGTCGGCGGCAAGGACAACGTCACCGCGAACGAGATCTGCATGACGCGCCTTCGCATCCAGACCCAGGACCCCGCCCTCGTGGACACCGACCAGCTCGCCGCCGCCAGCGGCGTGCTCGGGCTCGTGCACCGCGGCCAGAACGGCATCGAGG
>CALCDK010000079.1 GCA_937900605.1 uncultured Olsenella sp. | reverse complement strand
CTGCCTGCGCGCGTGCAAGAGGGGATAGGGCATGAAGGCAGAGAACTTGAGGAACATCGCCATCATCGCGCACGTCGACCACGGCAAGACCACGCTGGTCGACAAGCTCCTGCGCGCGGCCGGCGCGTTCCGCGCCAACGAGCAGGTCGAGGAGCGCGTGCTCGACAGCAACGACCAGGAGCGCGAGCGTGGCATCACCATCCTGGCCAAGAACATCTCCATCGAGTACGACGGCGTCAAGATCAACGTCATCGACACCCCGGGCCACGCCGACTTCGGCGGCGAGGTCGAGCGCGTCCTTCGCATGGCCGACGGCGCCCTGCTGCTGGTCGACGCGGCCGAGGGCCCCATGCCCCAGACCCGCTTCGTCCTGCGCCACGCCATCGACGCCGGGCTGGCCATCATGATCGTCGTCAACAAGATCGACAAGCCGGCCGCCAACCCCGAGAAGGCCGTGAATCTCTCGCTGGACCTCATGGCCGACCTCGGCGCCACCGACGAACAGCTCGAGTTCGCCATGGAGCACGTCATCTACGCGTCCGCGGTCAACGGCTTCGCCCGTCTCGACCCCGAGGACGGGAACATGGACATGCTCCCGATGCTCGACATGATCGTGAACGACATGCCCGCCCCCGATGCGGACGTCGACGGCCCGCTCGCCCTGCAGTGCGTGACCATCGACCACTCCGAGTACGTCGGCCGCATCGGCATCGGCCGCGTCTACTCCGGCACCATCCACGACGGCGACCGCATCCTCGTCGTGAAGAACGACGGCTCGCGCGCCATGGCCAGCGTCAAGCAGCTCTTCACCTTCGACTACCTGGGCCGCAAGGAGTGTGACGAGGTCCAGGCCGGCGACATCGCGGCTGTCGTGGGCATCGAGCGCACCGACATCGGCGACGTCTACACCGACCCCGAGAACCCCGTCGAGCTCGAGCCCATCGAGATCGACCCGCCCACCATGTCCATCATCTTCGAGCCCTCCACCTCCCCGCTCGTCGGCCGCGAGGGCGACATCGTTGGCGGCCGCCAGCTCAAGGAGCGCCTCGAGCTAGAGCGCGAGAACAACGTCACCATGCGCATCGAGGAGCTTCCCGACAAGTCCGGCATGGAGGTCTCCGGCCGCGGCATCCTGCACCTCTCGGTCCTCATGGAGGACATGCGCCGCGAGGGCTTCGAGTTCCAGGTCGGCCGCCCGCGCGTCTTGTTCAAGAAGGACGAGAACGGCGTCATGACAGAGCCCATCGAGCAGGCCGTCGTCGAGTGCTCCGGCGAGTACTCCGGCAAGGTCATCGAGGTCTTCGGCAACGCCGGCGGCACCATGACCAGCATGGAGTCCGGCACCACCCAAACCCACCTCGAGTTCAAGATCCCGACCCGCGGCATCATGGGCCTCAAGAACCGCATCCTCAACGTCACCCACGGCGA
>CALCDK010000078.1 GCA_937900605.1 uncultured Olsenella sp. | reverse complement strand
AGCAGGGGACTCTTAATCCCAAGGTCCAGGGTTCGAACCCCTGACGATCCACCATTTCCTCTCTTCGGATCGTTAGCTCAGCTGGTAGAGCAGGGGACTCTTAATCCCAAGGTCCAGGGTTCGAACCCCTGACGATCCACCATCGTGAATCCTGGCCGGGCGCTTAACGCGTCCGGCCTTTTCGTATTGGTCGACGCCGGACCCGCACCGGGCACGGCAATCGGGGGTGCCCATGGGCAGACGCCGCATCGGAGCGCTGGGAAGGGTCCTCGGCCGGCCCCTGCGTGCCGTGAGGAGGCGCCTGCGCGGGCCCGTGGCCGCGGCGGCAGGGCTCGTCCTCGTCGTCCTCGCCTTCCAGGCGGCGCAGATCGTCGAGGGGCTCCCGGAGCCGGCCCAGGCACCCGCGGCGCAGTCGCAGTCTGCCGCCGCCGCGGACACGCGGCTCGACGCCCCCAGCGCATGGGACCCCGATGCCTGCCCGGACTACTACCGCGTGGTCGGCACCGCCGTCGTCGACGACGTTCCCGAGGCCGGGACGGCCTCCTACGAGCCGCTCGACCGCCTTGGCCGCGCCGGCCGGGTCGTGGCCAACGTCACGTACCAGATGATGGAGGAGGGCAGCTCCCGCGAGCGCGAGGACATCTCCTCGGTCGTGCCCTCCGGGTGGGGCCACAACGAGCGGGTGAGCATCCCTCTCCCCGATGGGCAGGCCTACAGCGGCTACCTGTACAACCGCAGCCACCTCCTCGCCAAGTCGCTCGGCGGCATCGACGACGTCACCAACCTCGTGACCGGCACCCGCACGCAGAACGTCGGCGACAACCGCGGCGCCGCCGGCGGCATGGCCTTCACCGAGAGCCTCGCCCGCGACTGGCTGCGCGCGCACCGCGACGGCACGGTCTACTACAGCGCCACGCCCCTGTACGTGGGCGGCGAGCTGCTGCCGCGCAGCGTCGTCGTCGACGTGCGCACCTCGGACGGCACCGTGGACCTCGAGGTAGAGGTCTACAACACGGCCCTCGGATTCGACATCGACTACGCCGACGGGTCCTTCTCGCCGGCGGGGGAGTAGGCGGACATGGCAGCTGTCGCCCCGGACCCGGTCGCGCGCGAGCTCGCGCGGCCCTGCGAGCACCTCGTCGAGCGCGTCGTCGCCCGCGAGCTGCAGTGGCACGGGCGCATCTTCGACGTCGAGAGGCTGCAGGTCGAGCTCCCCGACGGCTCGGCCGGCGAGCGCGAGGTCGTCCGGCACCACGGAGGCGCCGGGGTCGTCGCCGTGCGGGACGGGCGCATCTGCCTGGTCCGGCAGCACCGCGTGGTGGTGGGGCGCGTGACGCTCGAGATCCCCGCGGGCAAGGTGGACCCCGGCGAGGCGCCCGAGGACGCCGCCGCGCGCGAGCTGCGCGAGGAGGCGGGGCTCGTCGCAGGCCGTCTCGTGCCGCTGCTGACGTCACTGGCCTCCCCGGGCTTCACGGACGAGCACACGCACGTCTTCCTCGCCGAGGGGCTCTGCGACGTCGAGCGCGATCCCGACGAGGGCGAGCTCCTCGACGTCGCGTGGCTCGAGGGGGATGCCGTGGTGGCCGCCGTGCTCGGCGGCGAGCTGCAGGACTCCAAGACCGTCGCGGGGGTTCTCGCCGCCCGGGCGCTGGGGATGCTCTAGAATGAGGCACGAGTCAACGCGCCCTTAGCTCAGTCGGATAGAGCCGCGGACTTCTAATCCGAAGGTCGGGGGTTCGAATCCCTCAGGGCGCACCAGTTGCATGCCGGGGGCCGGATGCCATGCGCGGCATTCGGCCCGCTTTTCTCCGTCATGGACTTCTCGCGGGATTTCCGTGTTCTTCTCGTGGCGGATGAGGCATACTAGAGGCTTGTGGCCGTCAGTCGAAAGGAGCGCGCGTTGATCTACACCATGACGTTGAACCCCGCACTCGATTACGTGATGCACCCGCTCACGCTTGACATGGGCTTCACCAACCGCTCCTCCTCGGAGGAGATTCACTGCGGAGGCAACGGAATCAACGTCTCCACGCTGCTCAACGAGCTCGACGTGCCCAACATCGCGATGGGCATCTGCGCCGGCTTCACGGGCGACTACCTGCTCAAGCGCCTCCAGCAGAAGGGCATCGCGAGCAACTTCGTCGTGCTCGACCATGGCAACACGCGCATCAACGTGAAGCTCAACGGCATCGTCATGACCATGGTCAACGGCATGGGCCCCAAGATCCCGCAGCGCAAGGTCGAGGAGCTCCTCGAGCGCATGGACGTCGTCAACGCCGGCGACACGCTGGTCCTGACCGGCTCCATCCCCAACTCGCTGCCGGACGACGTCTACACCCGCATCATGCACCTGCTGGGCAACCGCGGCATCCAGTTCGTCGTGGACGCCCCCGGCCAGCTGCTCATGGAGTCGCTCGACGCCCACCCGTTCCTCATCAAGCCCAACAACCACGAGGTCGGGCGCATCTTCGGCGTCAACATCGAGTCCCCCGAGGAGTGCATGCCCTACGCGCACAAGCTCCACGACGCGGGCGCTCGCAACGTCATCATCTCCTGCGGTGCCCACGGCTCGCTGCTTCTCGACGAGAACGGCCAGGAGCACGTGGTCCCCACCGCCAAGATCAGGCTTGTCAACGCCACCGGCGCCGGCGACTCCATGGTCGCGGGCTTCCTCGCCCAGGTGACCCGTGGCGTCGACTACGACACGGCACTCGTCTTCGCCTCCGCCTGCGGCACCGCCACTGCCGCCAGCCGCGGCATCGCCAAGCGCGAGAAGATCGACCGCGTCGTCACGGCCCTCTACAAGAAGATGGGCCGTGCCATCCCCGGCCCCATCGCACGCGACATGGAGGCCAACCGCGAGCGCGAGGCAAACCGCGCCCGCATCGAGGAGGGGCTGCAGGAGTAGCCGCCACACGAGCCACTTGCGCCCCCAGGGGCGTGGGAAAACAGTTTCGGGATGCCGCCGCGGGCGGCTCATAACGAGGGGGAACAATGTACGAGGGAGTCAACGCATCTGACGGCATCGGCATCGGCGTCGCCCGCGTCGCAGTGGAGCCCGACCTGAGCTTCACGCCGCACGCGCCCGAGGACGCCGGCGACGAGAAGCAGCGCTACGCCGCTGCCATCGCCAAGTTCATCGACCAGACCAACGCGCAGATCGAGCGCATGACCCAGACCGTCGGCCCCGAGGCCGCCGCAATCATGGGCGCCCACATCGAGTTCGCCGAGGACGAGGGCATCCGCGAGATGGTCGAGGGCTCCATCGAGTCCGGCATGTGCGCCGAGCAGGCCGTCTCCGAGGCCTACGACATGTACTACAACATGTTCTCCTCTATGGAGGACGAGCTGTTCCGCGAGCGCGCCGCCGACGTCGCCGACGTCAAGAACGGCCTTCTCGCCGACCTGCTGGGCAAGGAGGTCGTCGACCTGTCCACCCTGCCCGAGAACTCCATCGTCGTCGTGCGTGAGCTCACCCCGTCCATGACGGCCGACATCGACAAGCAGAACGTCGCCGGCATCATCACCGAGACCGGCGGTCGCACCTCCCACTCCGCGATTATCGCCCGCGCCCTCGAGATCCCGGCCGTCCTGTCCGTGGCCGACGCCACCTCGCTGCTCAAGACCGGCGACATGGTCGTCGTCGACGGCACCAACGGCAAGGTCATCGTGCGCCCGGACGACCACGACCTCGAGCACTACCGTGCCAAGGCCAAGCAGTACGCCGAGGAGAAGCTCGCCCTCGAGGCCTACCGCGGCAAGCCCACGGTGACCGCTGACGGCGACTCCGTCCTGCTCGTCGCCAACATCGGCAACCCCGACGACGCCAACGTCGCGGCCGAGCACGACTGCGAGGGCGTCGGCCTGTTCCGCTCCGAGTTCCTGTTCATGGACGCCAGCGAGCTGCCCTCCGAGGACGAGCAGTTCGTCGCGTACCAGAAGGTCGCCCTGCGCATGAAGAACCAGCCGGTCATCATCCGCACCCTCGACGTGGGCGGTGACAAGGAGATCCCGTACCTCAACCTGCAGCGCGAGGAGAACCCGTTCATGGGCTACCGCGCCGTCCGCTACTGCCTGCACAACCCCGAGCAGTACAAGGTCCAGCTCACGGCTCTGCTGCGTGCCTCCGCCTTCGGCGACATCAAGATCATGGTCCCGCTGGTGACCAACATCGACGAGATCCGCGCCGTCAAGGCCCTCGTCAAGGAGTGCATGGCCGAGCTTGACGCCCGCGGTGTCGCCTACAACAAGGACATCGAGGTCGGCACCATGATCGAGACCCCCGCGGCCTCCCTCATCGCCGACGACCTCGCTGCCGAGTGCGACTTCTTCTCCATCGGCACCAACGACCTCATCGGATACACCATG
Organism: uncultured Olsenella sp.; assembly: GCA_937900605.1. Taxonomy (GTDB): domain Bacteria; phylum Actinomycetota; class Coriobacteriia; order Coriobacteriales; family Atopobiaceae; genus Thermophilibacter. The sequence continues at coordinate 547 of CALCDK010000078.1, read as the reverse complement.
TGCGCCGACCGCGGCAACGACCGCGTCGGCTACCTCTACGAGGTCTACCAGCCGGCCGTCCTGCGCTCCCTCAAGCGCATCATTGAGGAGGGCAACAAGGCCGGCATCATGGTCGGCATGTGCGGCGAGGCCGCGGCCGACCCGCTGCTCATCCCGGTCCTGATCTCCTTCGGCCTGGGCGAGTTCTCCGTGTCCGCGCCGTCCATCCTCAGGACCCGCCGCATCATCTCCGAGTGGACCAAGGCCGACGCCGACGCCCTGACCGAGAAGGTCATGAAGCTCAAGACCGCCACCGAGGTCAAGGCCATGCTCCAGGCCGCCGCCCGCTAGGGTCTGGCCACAGAGTCATGCCGGGACCCCCGGCCGCAGAGGCCGGGGGTCCTTCTCGTCGCACGGGTCGGAGGAGCTGGGTGGTGCCTGGTCGGAGGTGTCCGGCGGTGCCCCCGGCATGCGAAGAGGGTCCCGGCCGGGTGGTCCCGGCCAGGTGGTCGGGGCCCTCGGTGCGTCGGGGGACGCGCGCGGGCGCCTCTCGCCGGGCTATGCGGGG
>CALCDK010000077.1 GCA_937900605.1 uncultured Olsenella sp. | reverse complement strand
TGAGCAGCGAGACGAGCAGCATCCCGCCGCGGTAGGCGAATGCGGAGTAGCCATCGAACGTGAAGGTCATGGCCGCGACCGCCACGACCGAGGCGCCGGCCGCAGCGTCGAAGGTCCAGGCGGGCACCTTGGGCGCGGGCCTCTCGCCGTCCGCCTGGCCGCCGCGGGCCCCGGGCGCGACGAGCATCCTGGGCTGCCAGCCGTGTCCGCGCGTCGCCAGGGCGCACAGGGCGCCAACCAGGAACTCGGCCGCGCGCGTGTCCGGGCCGTAGTAGATGCGCGCCGTGTCGGCCGTCGGGTCGTAGAGCAGCGCCATCGCGAGCGCGGAGGCCAGCGTGAGCACAGCGACGGCCGCGCACGCCTGAGAGCGGCTGCGCGTCAGCTTGGAGAGCGCCACGAGCAGCAGCGGCCAGACGACGTAGAACTGCATGATGACGCCCACGAACCACAGGTGCGTGAGCGGGGAGGGCAGGCCCGCCGCGGCGAAGTAGGACACGTTGCGGAAGATGTACGTGAGGTTCTCGACGAACAGCAGCGCGGGGACGGCGTCGGCCTTCACCTTGGGCAGCAGCGCCGGCGAGAGGAGCGCGCACAGCACGGTCGTGACGCCGACGACGGCGAGCATCGACGGAAGCAGCCTCGTCACGCGCCTCCAGAGGAAGCGCGGGTAGTCGAGGCGCCCCGTGCGCGAGATCTCGCGCTCGATGGAGAGCGTGATGAGGTAGCCCGTGAGGACGAAGAACACGCTCACGCCGAGGTAGCCGCCCGGCAGCCACGTCGGGTTGGCGTGGTAGACGACCACCGCCGCGATCGCGATGACCCTCAGTCCGTCGAGTGCTGCCACCTTGCGCGTACCTGCCATGCGACCTGCCTTCGTGCGGGGCCCGCGGGCCCGGTTCGTGACAGTGCCATGATAGTTCGCGCGAGGCCCCGCGGCGTCCCGAACCCCTGGCGCCGCGACAAAACGCGCCGTATCCGCACGTGCGGCCGCACCCGTCGCGCAGCGTGGGGAATCCGCAGGTCGCGTGGCATGCCACCGGGCAGGGCCCCTCGTTTGGTAAACTAGGTGGGTTGCACCTGTCCACACGGCATCACGAAGGGGCGCGATCGCGTGATTGCACTCGCTGACAAGATCTCCAAGTCCTTCGGCGGAAGGACCCTCTACTCCGGGGCCACGCTGCAGCTCAACGCGGGCGAGCGCTGGGCGCTCGTCGGACCCAACGGCTCGGGCAAGACCACGTTCCTCAAGATCGTGATGGGCCTCGAGCCCGCCGACGAGGGCAGCGTCACCTTCGCGCGCGACACCACCGTGGGCTACCTCGAGCAGGAGTCCAAGCTCGCCGGCGACAAGACCGCGCTGGCCGAGGTCGTCGACTCCGCGCGCGAGGTCAAGGAGCTCGAGGCCACCATCGCGACCCTCGAGCAGCAGATCTCCTCGACGCAGCCCGGCGAGCAGCTCGACCGCCTCCTCGAGTCCTACGGCCACGCCCAGGACCGCTTCGAGCGCCTCGGTGGCTACGAGCTCGAGAGTCGCGCCCGCCAGATCCTCGCCGGCCTGGGCTTCCCCGTCGAGGACTTCGACAAGCCCTCCCGCGACTTCTCGGGCGGCTGGCAGATGAGGATCGCCCTCTCCAAGCTGCTGCTGCGCCACCCCGACGTCCTGCTGCTCGACGAGCCCACCAACCACCTCGACCTCGAGAGCGTCCAGTGGCTCGAGCAGTTCCTCGCCTCCTACGAGGGCGCCGTGCTGCTCGTCAGCCACGACCGCGCCTTCATGGACGCCTGCGTGAGCCACGTCGCCGCCGTCGAGAACCGCAAGATCACCACCTACACCGGCAACTACAGCTCCTACCTGCACCAGCGCGAGGACAACCTCGAGCAGATGCGCGCCAAGCGCGCCGCCCAGGAGCGCGAGATCGCCCACATGCAGGTCTTCGTAGACAAGTTCCGCTACAAGCCCACCAAGGCCGCCCAGGCCCAGGAGCGCATGAGGAAGATCGAGCAGATCAAGGGCGAGCTCGTCATCCTGCCCGAGGGCAACAAGCAGGTCCACTTCAGGTTCCCCGAGCCGCCGCGCACCGGCGACGAGGTCATCAGCCTCAAGGGCGTCTCCAAGTCCTTCGGCGAGAACCACGTCTACTCCGACGTGGACCTCACGCTCTACCGCGGCGACCACGTCGCCCTCGTCGGACCCAACGGCGCCGGCAAGTCCACGCTCATGAAGCTCGTCAACGGCAGGCTGTCCCCCGACTCGGGCAGCGTGTCGCTCGGCAAGAACGTCACCCAGGCCTACTACGCCCAGCACCAGCTCGAGGAGCTCAACGAGGCCAACACCGTCATGGCCGAGATGGACTCCGTCGCGGCCGGCTGGACCACGTCCGAGGAGCGCCGCCTGCTCGGCGCCTTCCTCTTCCACGGCGACGACGTCGAGAAGCGCGTCGGCGTCCTGTCCGGTGGCGAGCGCGCCCGCCTGGCCCTGGCCAAGATGCTCGTCGCGCCCGATCCGCTGCTGCTGCTCGACGAGCCCACCAACCACCTCGACATCGACTCTGTCGAGGTCCTCGAGCGCGCGCTCGTGGAGTTCCCCGGCACCATCGTGCTCATCTCCCACGACGAGCACCTGGTCCGCGCCGTCGCCAACAAGGTCGTCGACGTCCGCGACCACAAGGTGAGCGTCTACGACGGCGACTACGACTACTACCTGTTCAAGCGCGCCGAGCTCAAGGCGCGCGAGGCACAGGCCGCCGGCGCCGCCCCCGCGGCCTCGCGCCCCGCTGGCGCCCCCGAGCCCGCCGCGGCCGCGCCTGCCGGCCGCAACGTCAAGACCAAGGAGCAGCGCCGCGCCGAGGCCGAGGAGCGCAACCGCCGCTACCGCGCGCTCAAGCGCGAGCGCGACCGCCTGCGCGAGGTCGAGCGCGAGCTCGGTCCCGCCCAGGAGCGCTACGACGAGCTCATGGCCATCATGGCCGACGAGTCGCTCTACAACGACGCGGCGCGCTTCGACGAGTGCATGGCCGAGTACACCGAGCTCTCCCGCCGCATCCCCGCCCTGGAGTCCGAGTGGCTCGAGCTGAGCGAGAGGCTCGAGGAGGCGCTTGGTGAGTAGCCGCCGCGCCGTCGTCGCCCTCGTGCGCGCGGCCGCGTGGGCCTGCTCGGCCATGGCATGGGCGCTTCTCGCCGTTGTGGTGCTCGAGGTGGGCCTGGGCCCGGGCATGCGCACGTGGCTGCTCGGCGTCGACGGGGTCGTCTCGCGGCTCGTGCCCGCCCCGCTGCTGGGGCTCATGGTGTTCCCGTCCCCTCTGGGAGGGGCACTGCGCGGGGACTACCTCCTCGTTGCTATCATGTTGTCCGTCCTGCGCCGGGCCCTGCTGTGGGCCTCCCGCAGGCTCGTCTGACCCGTCCGAAGGGAGGCCCGCGCATGGCTTACAGGCTCGTCACCGTCGTCGTGACCGTCCTGCTCCTCGTGTTCTCGGCCATCGTGCACGAGGTCGCCCACGGCTGGGTGGCCCTGCGCATGGGTGACACCACCGCCCGCGACTCCGGCCGGCTCACGCTGGACCCGCGCGCGCACCTCGACGGCTTCGGCTCCGTCGTGCTGCCCGTCGTCCTCGCCCTCATGGGCATGCCCGTCATCGGCTTCGCGCGCCCGGTGCCCTATGACCCCTCGCGGCTGCGCCACCCCCGCCGAGACGAGCTGCTCGTCGCGCTCGCCGGCCCGGCCTCCAACCTGCTGCAGGCCCTTCTCGGCGCGCTGGCGCTGCGCCTGGTGCTGGCCGTCGCGCCCGCCCCGGCGCTCGTGTTCGTCCTGAGCACGTACATGGCCGTCAACGTGTCGCTCGCGTTCTTCAACCTCGTGCCGCTGCCGCCCCTCGACGGCTCCAAGGTCGTCTTGTACTTCCTTCGCGGCCGCGCCCGCCAGCGCTACTACGAGCTGCAGCGCTGGTCCATGTTCATCCTGCTCGTGGTGCTCGTGCTCGTGCCCGAGGTCCTGCGCTTCGACCCGCTGGGCTGGTACCTCTCGGTCACCGCGTCGCCGGTCCTGTCGTGGCTGCTGCGCCTGGCGGTGGGCTGATGTCCTACCGCGTCCGCACGCAGGCCTACTCCGGCCCGTTCGACCTGCTGCTGCAGCTCGTCACACGCCAGCGCGTCACCATCGGGTCCATCTCGGTCTCCGAGGTGGCCGACCAGTACCTCGCCGAGGTCGAGCGCATGGGTGACCTCGACCTCGAGGTGGCCAGCGACTTCGTCCTCGTGGCCTCGACCCTGCTCGACATCAAGGCCGCCTCCCTCGTGCCCGACGACCCGGCGCCGGGCCGCGACGACGGGCTCGACGAGGAGGACGACGAGCTGCTGCGCCTCTCGCCCGACGAGGCCCGCGAGGTCCTCATCGCTCGGCTCGTGGCCTACAAGCAGTTCCGCGCCGCGGCGGCCGCCCTCGGCGCGCGCATGGAGGCCGAGTCGCGCATGTTCCCGCGCACTGTGGGCCCCGACCCCGAGTACCTGGGCCTCATGCCCAACTACCTGGAGGGCATCAGCCTGCGCAGCCTGGCCGTCATCTGCGCCGACATCGACAGCCGCCGCGAGACCTTCCTGCTCGAGGCCGAGCACGTCGCCCCGCGGCGCGTCCCGGTGGCGCTCACGGTGGCCACGGTGGACCGTCTCGTGCGCGGCCGCGGGCGCGTGATGTTCTCGGACCTCCTCGACGGCTCCGACGGGCCCGAGGACGTCGTGGCCAACTTCCTGGCCATCCTTGACCTGTTCAAGCGCGGCCTGGTCGACCTGAGGCAGGAGCGCACCTTCGGCGACATCGAGGTCACGCACGTCGACGGCGCCGAGCCGTACCGCATCGACGACTCCGTCCTGGCCGAACTCGGCGAGGACTACGGGGACACGACCGACATCGAGGGCGCGCCCGGCGCGGCCGACGGTGGGGAGGAAGCATGAACGACCTTGACAACCTCGGGCCCGGCTCGCTGAAGTCGCTGCTCGAGTCCCTTCTGCTCGTCTCGGACGACTCCGTGTCGGCAACCGAGCTCGCCCGTGCCGCGGGCGCGGCGCCCGGCGACGTGGCCTGCGCGCTCGCGGAGCTCTCCGCCGAGTACGCCGACGCCAACCGAGGCTTCCAGCTGCGCGAGGTCGCCGGCGGCTGGCGCCTGTTCACGCACCCGGCCCACCACGACCAGGTGGCCGACTACGTCATGTCCTGGGACACGAGGCGCCTGTCGCAGGCCGCGCTTGAGACCCTCGCGGTCATCGCCTACCACCAGCCCGTCACCCGCGAGGGCGTCAGGGCCATCCGCGGCGTCAACTCCGACGGCGTCATCGGCTCCCTGCGCGAGAAGGGCCTCGTGCGCGAGGTCGGACGCGACGCCGAGCGCGGCCAGGCCCAGCTTTGGGGCACCACCCGCCTGTTCCTCGAGCGCTTCGGCCTGCGCTCCCTTCGCGAGCTGCCGCCGCTCGAGGACTTCGCCCCGGACGAGGAGTCCAAGCGCTTCATCCGCGAG
>CALCDK010000076.1 GCA_937900605.1 uncultured Olsenella sp. | reverse complement strand
GGCGCGCACGGCCCCGTCGACGACCTCCTCGACGCCGCCGAGCGCGAGGCGGCCGACGCCGGCTCCGTCGGTGCCGCGCCCCAGCCCCCCGTCGCGCCCCGGGGCGCCGCCGCGTGCGCCGACGTCGACGCGGGCGCCGCGGCCCTGCGCGCCGGGCTCTCGCGCCTCGGGGCCGCCGAGCTCGACGAGGAGCTCCGCGCGCGCCTCATCGGCGACCACGCGCTTCTCGCCGCCCAGCGCCGCGCCCTGGCCACCCTCGCCGAGGGCAGGTCCTGCCTGTGCGTGATGGCCACCGGCCGCGGCAAGTCGCTCGTCTTCCACATGCACGCCGCCCGCCTCGCCCTGCGCGAGGGCAGGGCGAGCGTCTTCGTCTACCCGCTGCGCGCCCTCGTCGCCGATCAGGCCGTGCACCTGCGCAGGTCGCTCGCGCCCCTCGGCATCGTCGTCGAGGTCCTCACGGGCGAGTCCTCGCCCGACGAGCGCGCCCGCGTCCTCGCCGCGCTGCGCGACGGCGGCTGCGACGTCGTGCTCACCACGCCGGAGTTCCTCGACATCCACTCCGCCGAGCTCGCGGCATGCGGGCGCGTCGGCTTCCTCGCCGTCGACGAGGCCCACCACGCCGGGCAGGCCCGCGGCGGCCAGCGCAGCTCCTACCTCGAGCTGCCGCGCGTCGTGCACGATCTCGGCGACCCTGTGGTCCTGGCCGCCACCGCCACGGCGGCCCCCGAGGTCGCCCGCGAGGTGTGCCGCCTGTGCGGCGTCGCGGAGCCCGACGTCCTCGTCGACGCCCACGTCCGCGACAACCTGCACCTCGACGACTGCCGCGACCTGCGCGACCGCGAGTCCGCCCTGGCCGGCATCGTCGCGCGCGGCGAGAAGACCGTGGTCTACGTCAACACGCGCGACCAGGCCGTCTCGCTCGTGCGCCTGCTGCGCCACCGCGTGCCCGAGCTCGCGCACCGCATCGCCTTCTACCACGCCGGCCTGCCGCGCGCCGACCGCGCCCGCGTGGAGCGCGCCTTCCGCGCCGACGAGCTCGTCGCGATCGTCTCGACGAGTGCCTTCGGCGAGGGCGTCAACCTCCCCGGCATCCGCCACGTGGTGCTCTACAACCTGCCGCTCGGCGAGGTCGAGTTCAACCAGATGAGCGGCCGCGCGGGCCGCGACGGCGCCGACGCCCTCGTCCACCTGCTCTACGGCGCGCGCGACGTGCGCGTCGACGAGGCCGTCATCGCCTCGTCGTGCCCGGACCGCCGCCAGCTCGTCGCCCTGTGGCGCGCGCTGCGCTCCGCCGCCCGCCAGGCCGCAGGCACCCTCGACGTGGACCGCGAGGCGCTCCTTGGCGCCGCGCTCTCGGCCGACCCCGGCTGTGCCCTCGTGGCGGCGGGCGTCGACGCGGGCCTGGCCGTCTTCGACGAGCTCGGCCTGTGCGAGCTGTCCGGCTTCGGCGACGCGCTGCGCGCGAGCGTGGGGGCGGCGCCCGGCCGCGTCGAGCTCGAGCGCTCCGTCCGCTTCGTCGAGGGCGGCAGGACCCGCGAGGCCTTCTCGTCCTTCTCGGCGTGGGCCCTGGGCGCCGACGCCGACGAGCTGCTCGCCCGCATCGCGCGTCCCATCGTCACGGACGGGGAGGAGTGAACATGAGCACAGCCCAGAGGGACGAGGCGCGCCCGGCGCCCGGTGCCGCCACGGCGTCGCAGGTGCCCGACGCAGCCAACTACCGCATGCTCGAGTCCGCGTGCAGGTCCTACCTCGACGCGCAGGGCTGCGAGAAGGTCGAGGCGGCCTACCACTTCGCCGCCGAGTTCCACCGCAACCAGAAGCGCCGCTCCGGCGAGCCGTACATCAACCACCCCGTGGAGGTGGCTCTCATCCTTGCGCACGACCTGCGCATGGACGAGGACACCATCTGCGCCGCACTGCTCCACGACACCGTGGAGGACACGCCCGCCACGCTTTCGGACCTCGCCGAGCGCTTCGGCCAGACGGTCGCCGACCTCGTCGACGGCGTCACCAAGCTCACGTCCATCGAGGTCAGCTCCATGGACGAGAAGCAGGCCTGGAACCTGCGCAAGATGTTCCTGGCCATGAGCCGCGACATCCGCGTCGTGATCAACATGCGCACGCTCGCGGCCCTGCCGCCCGACCGCCGCCTGTTCAAGGCGCGCGAGACCATGGACGTCTACGCGCCCCTGGCCGACCGTCTGGGCATCTCGTCGGTCAAGTGGGAGCTCGAGGACCTCGCGTTCTTCTGGCTCGAGCCCGAGGAGTACCAGCGCGTCGCCCGCATGGTCCAGGACAGCCGCGCCCAGCGCGAGGACGACACCGAGCGCGCCATCAAGACGCTCGACGACGAGCTGCGCTCCGTGGGGCTCGAGGGTTACCAGATCACCGGCCGCCCCAAGCACCTGTGGAGCATCTACCAGAAGATGACCCGCAAGGGGCGCGAGTTCTCGGACATCTACGACCTCATCGCCCTGCGCGTCATCACGCAGACCGTCGGCGACTGCTACTCGGCGCTCGGCGCCGTCCACTCCCTGTGGCACCCCATGCCGGGCCGCTTCAAGGACTACGTCGCCACGCCCAAGGCCAACCTGTACCAGTCGCTGCACACCACGGTGGTCGGTCCCGACGGTCGTCCCATCGAGATCCAGATCCGCACCGTCGAGATGCACGAGGCCTCCGAGTACGGCATCGCGGCGCACTGGCTCTACAAGAAGTCCGGCAACTCCCGCGGGAAGATGAGCGCCGAGGACCGTGCCGTCGACTCCACCATCAACTGGATCCGCAAGACGCTCGACTGGGCCGCCGAGGACGACATCGACGACCCCCACGAGTTCCTCGACAACCTGCGCGTCGACCTCTTCGAGCACGAGATCTTCGTCTTCACGCCCAAGGGCGAGGTCATGAGCCTGCGCCGTGACTCGACACCGCTCGACTTCGCCTACGCCGTGCACACCGAGGTGGGCAACCACTGCGTCGGCGCCAAGGTCAACGGCTCCGTCGTGCCCCTCTCGTGCCAGCTGAGCATGGGCGACCGCGTCGAGATTCTCACCAACAAGAACGCCAAGCCCAGCCGCGACTGGATGGGCATCGCGGTCATGCCCTCCACCAGGGCCAAGATCCGCAAGTACTTCTCGCAGGAGACGCGCGCCGACGACGCCGAGCAGGGCCGCAACGAGCTCGCCCACGAGCTGCGCCGTCGCGGCTACGGCATCTCGACCAAGCGCACGGCCAAGGCCATCGGCCGCGTCTGCGAGCAGCTCGAGCTGCACAGCCCCGACGACCTCTTCGCGCAGGTCCACACCGGCAAGGTCTCGGTGCGCCACGCCGCCAACATGATCGAGCAGATACTCGAGGAGGGCTCGCCGGAGCAGCAGGCAGCCCAGGCCGCCGAGGAGCGCCGTCAGCGCCAGCACGACGCGGCAATGGCCAAGGACGAGCCGCTCATGCAGTCCTACGCCATCACGCGCACGGTCCGTGGCAGCAAGAAGCGCGGCAACTGCGGCGTCGTGGTCAAGGGTGACGCGGACCTGCTCGTCCACCTCGCGCACTGCTGCAACCCGGTGGCCGGCGACGAGATCGTGGGCTTCGTGACCCGCGGCCGCGGCGTCTCGGTGCACCGCGCCAACTGCCCCAACGTCGCCGACCTCATGAGGAACCCCGAGCGCATGATCGACGTGGCGTGGGACACCTCCGGCGCCACGGAGTTCCGCGTCGAGATCGTGGTCGAGGCCACGGACCGCATGGGCCTGCTCAAGGACGTCACCATCGCGGTGGGCGAGGCCGGCGCCAACATCCTGTCGGCCGCGACGCAGACCAGCTCCCAGGGCGTGGCGCGCCTTCGCTTCCTGGTTGCCATCTCCGATGCGAGCCTGCTCGACTCTCTGCTCGCCACGGTGAGCCGCGTCCCGTCCGTCTTCGACGCGCGCCGCATCATGCCCGGCGAGGGCGCCAGCCAGATGAAGCGCCGGGTCTAGTCCGGCCCACGCTGCCACGAAAGGAACACCCATGCACGACTGTGACGACACCTGCGGCTGCGGCCGCCCTGACGACACCTGCGGCTGCGGCTCGGGCTGCGGCTCGGGCTGCTGCGGCGGCTGCGGCGCCCCCTCGGTCCCCGACGACGGCCGCGACAAGATCGCCATGTTCGTCGTCGGCCCGATCGAGACCAACTGCTACGCCTACGTCTCGGACGGCGAGTGCCTCGTCGTCGACCCGGGCGCGTCCGGCGAGAAGGTCGCCCAGCACCTGCCCGACGGCGTCCGCGTGACGCACGTGGTGGCCACCCACGGCCACGGCGACCACGTCGGCGGCGTCGCGGCGCTCGTGCGCGCCACCGGCGCGAGCTACGCCATCTGCGCCGGCGACGACGAGATGGCCCGCCACGCCGGCGAGGTCGGCGAGCTCGGCCGCGCCTACGACGAGAACGCTCCCGCCCCCGATGCCCTTCTCGACGAGGGCGACGTCGTCGAGGTGGGCACGGCTCGCTTCCGCGTGATGAGGACGCCGGGCCACACCCCCGGCAGCGTCTGCTTGGTGGGCGAGGGGACCGCCGAGCACGTGGCCTTCGTGGGCGACACGCTGTTCTGCGGCGCCTGCGGGCGCACGGACCTCGCGGGCGGCGACGACGCGGCCATGCGCGAGTCGCTGGCCCGCCTGGCGCGCGAGGTGCACCCGCACACCAACCTGTTCTGCGGCCACGGCGAGATCACGACCATGGAGGACGAGCTCGCCACCAACCCGTACCTGCTCCAGGTCCTGTAGCCAGGCCGGGCACGACGAAAGGAGGGGTCGGGCTGCGATGCCCGACCCCTCCGGATCTGCTGGTGCCCGAGGTGAGACTCGAACTCACACGAGTTTCCCCAGCGGTTTTTGAGACCGCCGCGTCTGCCGTTCCGCCACTCGGGCTCGTCCGCTAGACTATAGCAGAGTCAGGGCCTGGCCCACGGTGCCCCAGGACCCTCCACATGTGGAGGAAGTCGGGAGACCCGCGCGCCGCCCGCATGTGTCGCGCTTCTCGTTGCTCCCCGTGCCCGGCTGTGCTAGTCTACGACTGTGCTTTTGCGAAGAGGGACGCAAGTCCCCACCTACACGGCGCCATGTGCTGCTGTCTGGTCAGACAATCTTTTCTCGTGTGAAGACGTCTCCCCGGACCCTCATGGACCGGGGAGGCTTTTTCGTGCGGCTCTGCCGCGAAGAGAGGAAGGTGTAGAAGATAGCCAGAAACGACGGTCCTCGTATCAACGAGGAGATCACCTCTCGCACTTGTCGTCTTATCGGCGTCGATGGTGCCCAGCTTGGCGTGTTCGGCGTGCGCGACGCACTGCGCATCGCCCGCGAGCAGGGCATGGACCTTGTCGAGATCGCTCCCAACGCGGAGCCTCCCGTGTGCAAGGTGCTCGACTACCGCAAGTTCAAGTACGAGCAGGACCGCAAGGCCAAGGCCGCTCGCAAGAACCAGGTCAAGGTCGAGGTCAAGGAGATGAAGTTCCGTCCCAAGATCGACGTGGGGGACTACGAGACCAAGAAGGGTCACGTCCTGCGCTTCCTCAAGAAGGGCGCCCGCGTCAAGATCACGATCATGTTCCGTGGCCGCGAGATGGCCCACCCGGAGCAGGGACGCATCGTCCTCGATCGTCTGGCTGAGGACCTCAAGCCCTACGCTACGGTCGAGCAGCAGCCTCTCATGGAAGGCCGCAACATGCACATGCTCATCGTCCCGATCAAGGGTGCCTTCGACGCGAAGCCGGAGGACGAAGGGGACGGGCACGTCAAGACGGAGAAGGAGAACTAGTTATGCCCAAGATGAAGACGCACAAGGGTACGGCAAAGCGCTTCCGCCGCACCGGCACCGGCAAGATCATGCGTGCCAAGGCCTTCAAGAGCCACATCCTGACCAAGAAGTCCCCGAAGCGCATCCGCGGCTTCCGTCAGGAGACCACCCTCGCTGGCGGCGACGTCAAGACCGTCTCCCAGCGCATGGGCAACAACTAAGGCGCGCGAGCGTCATCTAGAACATCACCAAGGAGTTGATATAAATGGCACGAGTCAAGCGCGCCCTCGCCGGCCGTAAGAAGCGTCAGACCCTGGTCCAGCGCACCAAGGGCTACTATGGCGTCCGTTCCCGCACCTTCCGTGGCATGAAGGAGCAGGCGCAGCACTCCGGTCAGTACGCCTACCGCGACCGTCGCAACAAGAAGCGCGACTTCCGCGCCCTCTGGATCCAGCGCATCAACGCCGCCGCCCGCATCAACGGCCTGTCCTACAGCAAGTTCATGCACGGCCTGAAGCTCGCTGGCGTCGAGCTCGACCGCAAGGTCCTCGCCGAGATCGCCTACTCCGACGAGCAGACCTTCGCCGACATCGCCGAGGTCGCCAAGAAGGCCCTCGCCGAGTAGTCTGCGACTCGCATAGCGACTCTTTTGCGGCCCCCGCACATGCGGGGGCCGTTTCTCATGCCGTCTACCGACCGGAACCGACCGTCCGCGGCTTCGGCGCGAATGCGCGTATGGGGGCGGCACGCACGGGAACAACCAAGACAAGCAGAGAAGGCGTCGCACCAAGAAGGCGACCGAGCGAGGAGGGGGAGTCCGATGGACAGCGAAGAGACAGCCAATCGGGAGCCAGCCCCGCTCGAGTCCGAGGCCGTCTGAATCCGGGCGAGCGCACTCGCCATCCCAGCCGGTAGGTGACCGGCTAGGGCCCACGAGGATCATCCAGTGGAGCGGCTCCCGAATCCATGGACTGCAGCGTCTTGGATTTGGAGAGGGGCGAGTCCAAAGGGCACATCAGTGGGGCGGGCCATCGGGTCCGCCCCTATTTTCGCGTGCGGGGCCTACGGACGTCGGGCGACGACGTGTCGGGCTGAGGGCAACAAAAAAGCCGACCCGAGGGTCGGCTTGAGATGAAGGGATTCGAACCCTCGGCCTCTGCCATGCGACGGCAGCGCTCTCCCAGCTGAGCTACATCCCCAGACGCATTGCGCTTTGCCATTCTGACAGCCCCCAGGGGCAGTGTCAAGGGCGGCGCGCAATAAAACGCACCCTGCGGTGCAATAATGAACCCACCTCTCAGAAGGTGGGTGTCCCCATCGCGCGTTCCGGCTTTCACCAAACGGAGAATACCCGTACTGAACACGAGATATCGGACTCCCAAGTAACGCTTGTCGGTTCACCCAGTCAGCACCGCAGGGTGACGTCACCACTCACTATATTCCGCCGCCCGCCCATGTCCAGTCTTGACATGGGCCCCTGGCGCGCTTTTCTCGGCGCCCGCAGGACCCTGCCCCGTGTCTCCACATCGCCAGGCCCCTTGGGAAGCGCCCCGTCGTTTCCGCTACTATTTGTAGGGTCCGATCCAACCGACCTGAGGGGAGCCCAAGGTGGTGCCCAACTGGCTGCCATACCTATGCCTCTTCCTTGCGGCGCTCGTCTCCTCGCTGGCCTGCACCCCGCTCGCGCGTCGCATAGCCGTCGCCGTCGACGCCGTCGACTACCCCGGCCCGCGCCGCGTCAACCAGCGGCCCGTTCCCCGCATGGGCGGCGTCGCGATCTTCGCGGGCATCGTCGCCGCCTTCGCCGTCCAGTATGTGGGCACGACGTTCTTCGGCTGGCCCGTGGTCCTCGTCCCCTCGCCGAGGCTCCAGGTCAACTACTGGATGCTGGTCCTGGCGTTCCTCGTTATCTTCGTCACCGGCGTCCTCGACGACGTGCGGGGCCTCTCTCCGAGAAAGAAGCTGTTCGGCCAGGTGCTGGCCGCGTGCGTGGCCGTCGCCGGCGGCCTGTTGATCGGCGACATCTCCAACCCGTTCAACGCCCACCAGCTCATCTCGCTCGGCTGGCTCGCGTACCCGATCACCGTGGTCTACCTCGTCTCGTACGTGAACATCATCAACCTCATCGACGGCCTCGACGGCCTGGCAGCGGGCCTTTCCGCCATCGCGAGCCTCACCATGTTCGTGCTGTCGGTCTGGGCCGGCCGCCTCGACGCCGCGGCGCTGTCGATCGCCGTGGTCGGCGCCTCCCTCGGCTTCCTTCGCTACAACTTCCATCCGGCGAGCATCTTCATGGGCGACTCCGGCTCGCTGACGCTGGGCTTCTCGCTCGGCGTGGCGTGCCTCACCACCATCATCGTGCCGCTCGTCATCGCCGCGGTGCCCATCATCGACACCTTCTCGGCCATCGTGCGCAGGACCCGCGCCCACGTGGGCTTCTCGCACGCCGACCGCGGCCACATCCACCACCGCCTCATGGACGCGGGCTTCGACCAGCGCCAGGCCGTCTGCCTCATGTACGGATGGACCGCTCTGCTGTGCGCGGGCGCCCTCGTCATGACCAAGGTGCCCACGGTCCCGCGCGTCCTGCTCTTCGTCGCGCTGTTCCTCGTCTCGTTCGCCTTCGCCAAGAGGCTGCACCTCTTCACGCCGGTCCTGTTCCACCACCGCGACCCCAAGACGGGCGCCGACGAGCTCGTCGGCCCCGGCGACGAGGGCTTCGAGGAGGAGCGCGAGCACGAGCTGCGCGAGGACGGCGCCCACGGTTACGGGGGCGGTTCGCGATGAGCGCGGCCGAGAGGGACGTGGCCTCGACGCTGGGACCCGACGCCTACGACGAGTGCCGGCTGTGCCCGCGCGCCTGCGGGGCCCACAGGTCCCGGGGCGCCGCCGGGATGTGCGGCATGACCTCTCAGCTGCACGTCGCCCGCTGCGCGCTGCACTTCTGGGAGGAGCCGCCCATCTCCGGCGAGGCCGGCTCGGGCGCGGTGTTCTTCTCGGGCTGCCCGCTGCGCTGCGTCTTCTGCCAGAACCACGAGATCTCCTCCGGCGGCTTCGGGCTCGACGTGGGCCCCGGGCGCCTGGCCCAGGCCATGCTCGAGCTGCAGGCGCAGGGGGCGCTCAACGTCAACCTGGTCACGCCGCTGCACTTCGCGCCCGACGTGCGCCGCGCCGTGCTCATGGCCCGCGACGCCGGGCTGGCCCTTCCCGTCGTATGCAACACCTCGGGCTACGAGCTCGCCGAGGTGGTCCGGGCCATGTCCGACGTCGTCGACGTCTGGCTCACCGACTTCAAGTACGCGAGCCGCGACCTGGCCGCCCGGCTCTCCTCGGCGCGCGACTACCCCGACGTGGCCCGCGTCGCGCTGGAGGCCATGCTCGACGGCGTGCGCGCGGCCGGCGGGAGGCTCCTGGGGCCGGACGGTTCCATGCGGCGCGGCGTCATCGTGCGCCACCTGGTCCTGCCGGGCCACGCCGACGACTCCTGCGCGGTCCTCGACGAGGTCTGGGACGTGGCGGGCAACGAGGCGGACCTCTCGGTGATGAACCAGTACACGCCCAACGACGCGTGCCGCGAGCGCGGGGGAGACCTCGCCCGCGCGGTGAGCGACGAGGAGTACGAGATCGTCCTGTGCCACGCGGACGACCTCGGTTTCGAGAACATCTGGTGGCAGGAGGGCGGCACGGTCTCCGAGAGCTTCGTGCCCGCCTTCGACGCGACGGGGGTGGCGGGGCCCGACCTCGCCTGTCCCGGCGAGGACCGATAGCACGCGCCGCGCCGCCGGGCGGCGCGGACAACCGGACGGAGGACAGCATGGCTGACGGGGGCGGACTTTCCGACGAGGAGCGCGAGGAGCTCGAGCAGCTCCGTGCCGAGAAGGCCAGGCGCGAGCAGGAGCAGCGCGACGCGCAGGAGCGTGCCGAGCTCCAGAGGCTGCGAGCCCAGAGGCAGCGGGCCGAGCAGGACCGCGAGGCCGAGCTGCGCGACGCGCGCCTGCGCGAGCGCGGCAGGCAGATGATGCAGCCCGACGAGGACGACCTCAGGATGGCCCCCGGCCAGAAGGCCGTCATCCTGTGCGTCGTGGCGGTCGCCGCCGTGTGGCTGATCGCCTCGCTGCTCGGTTAGGGGGGAGCCGTGTCCCTCACCGATCCCACCGGGCCGTCGGACGTCAGCCTCAACACCGACCTGTACGAGCTCACCATGGCCCAGGGCTTCTGGGAGGCCGGCATGGCCGGCACCCAGGCCTGCTTCAACGCCTTCTTCCGCGAGCCGCCCTTCGGCGGCGGCTATGCGGTGTGCTGCGGCACGGGCCAGGTGGCCGACCTCGTCGAGGCCTTCTCGTTCGACGACTCCGCCGTCGAGTACCTCTCCTCGCTCGAGGCGCCCGGTGGCGGGGCCCTGTTCGAGCCGGCCTTCCTCGAGTTCCTCCGCGGGCACCGCCTGGACCTGACGGTCGACGTCGTCCCGGAGGGCGAGGTCGTCTTCGGCCGCGAGCCCATGGTCCGCGTCATGGGCCCCGTCATCGACTGCCAGCTCGTCGAGACGGCCCTTCTCAACCTCGTGAACTTCCAGACGCTCGTCGCCACCAAGTGCGCGCGCGTCGTGCGGGCCGCCCAGGGCCGCCCCGTCTCGGACTTCGGCCTGCGCCGCGCCCAGGGGCCCGACGGTGGCCTCTCGGTGGCGCGCGCGTCGTGGGTCGCCGGCGCCGCCTCGACGTCCAACGTCCTGGCCGGCCGCACCTACGGCATCCCGGTCTTCGGCACCCACGCCCACTCCTGGGTGATGTCGTTCCCCGCGCAGCTCGACGCCTTCCGCGCCTTCGCCGCGTCGAGCCCGCGCAACTGCACGCTGCTGCTCGACACCTACGACGTCGCACGCGGCATCGAGGACGCGATCGTCGTCGCCCGCGAGATGCGCGAGAGGGGAGAGGCCCTCGCCGGCGTGCGCATCGACTCCGGCGACCTCGCACGCCTCTCGCGCCAGGCCCGCGACGCCTTCGACCGCGCCGGCTTCCCGGAGGTGCGGATCTCGGTCTCCAACGACCTCGACGAGTACACCGTGCAGTCGCTCCTCGCCCAGGGCGCTCCCATCGATGCCTTCGGCGTGGGCACCAAGCTCGCCACGTGCGACCCGCAGCCCTCCCTCGGCGGCGTCTACAAGCTCAGCGCCATCCGCCCCGAGGGCCAGCGCGAGTGGACCCCGGTGATCAAGCTGTCCGAGCAGCCGTACAAGCGCACGGTCCCGGGCGTCCAGCACGTCCTGCGCCACCGCGACGCCACCGGCCGCCCGGTCGGCGACGTCATCGTCGACGACGCCAGCGCCCTTGGCCCGCGCCCGGCCAGCATGGTGGACGTCATGGACCCGTACGCCTCCCACGAGCTTCGCGGCGAGGCCTCCGAGCTGCTCGTGCGCGTCGTCGAGCACGGCCGGCGCGTGGGCGGGCGAGAGCCGCTCGACGTGGCCCGCGAGCGCTGCCGACGCGCTGTCGCCCAGCTCGACCCGGCCGTCGCGCGCTTCCTCAACCCGCAGGCGTACCC
>CALCDK010000075.1 GCA_937900605.1 uncultured Olsenella sp. | reverse complement strand
CCCCGCCGCGCTCGGGGGGACGGTCCGCTCCGCGCGCCCGTCTAGGCGCGCGAGATCCAGATCGGCGACGCCCAGGCGGTCTGGCCGTCTGCCTGGACGACCTTCACGAACCAGCTCTGCTCGCGCTCCTCGGGACGGACCGCGAAGGAGTCCTCGACCTCGTAGAGGTCGGACGCAAAGCCCTGGTATACCTTGATCTTGTACGCGTTGTGGTACCACGCGTCACTGCGGTAGTACTCCTCGATGCCCGCGGTCCTGCGCACGAGCTCCTTGGCCTCGTCCTCGAAGACCTCGAGGAAGCTGCCCCCGAGGATCTTCTCAACCGGCCACTCGAAGCGCTCGCCGCAGACCTCCATGGTCACGGTGCCGTCGAGCGGCGCCTGGATCTCGAAGACGTAGCCCTCGGTGCGCATGGAGCTGTCGCGCACCCAGTGCGTTCCGCCGACCTTCTGCGACTTGGCAACAAAGCTGACGCTCTTCTCGTCCACGATCTCGTGACGGTTGTCGAAGCTGCTGAAGACCGGCTCCACGGAGACCACCGAGCCCGTCGTGGAGAGCGGGCCCTCCCAGGTCCTCTCGGTCGCCTCGGGGAAGTACTTGACGTTGGGTCCCCAGCCGAACTCCACGCGGAACTTGAAGCGCACGGTGCCGTCCTCGGACGGCTCGGGCGCGCGCCAGCGGACCACGTGCACGCCATCGAGGTCGCCGTCGCGGTAGAGCTCGATGCGCTCGACCTTGGAGTTGGCGTGCGCGCGAACCTTGAGCTCGACCTCCTCGGCGTCGGTCGTGAAGACCGACCCGAGCGGGTGGCCCTCCGCCTCCGTCCACACGTCGATGCGCGAGCCCGTGAAGCCGAACGTGCGGCGCGAGGCCAGCGCGTCCCAGATGGCGTCCTTGCTGTAGTCGTCCGCCCAGACGCCCGCACGGCCGTACTTGACCATGGCGGGGACCTCGTGGTTGTCACCGGAGCAGATGAGGCCGAAGTGCTTGCCGCGCTTGAGCCCGGCAACGACGCTCGTCCCGTCCACGCGCGGGCCCATGTGGATGTGACGCTCCATCGGGATCGAGGTGGCGTCGCGCTCCGAGCTGCCGTGGTGGGAGAAGATCTCGGCAACGGGCGAGAAGGACTCGTCGTGGGTGTCCCAGTTCTTGCCGCGGTTGCCCAGCGAGTACGCGAGGTGGTGCGGAATCCCGATCACATCCTGGCCGCGGTAGGTCTCGACGAGCTCCTGGTAGCGAGCCGGAAGCTCGATCTCCCCCGACGTCTTGAAGTAGACGTTGTGGTCGCCGTCCTCGCCGGTCCCCTGCCACTCGAAGCCCGGGAAGCAGACGAACCCGTCCTCGCGCTCGCGACGCTCCAGGAACGCGAGGATGCGCTGCCACTGCTCGCGCATGAGGTCGCGGTCCATCTCGCGCTCGGTGCCGAAGCCCCCGGGCAGCTCGACCATCTGGTAGGGGTAGTAGGCCAGCGTGAAGAAGTCGCTCACGCGCTCGCAGTGCTCGAACCACGCCTCGAGCTCGTCGATCTGGCCGGGGTGGAGGTTGAGGTGGAGGTCGGTGATGTAGCTCTTGTAGTTCATCGCGTTCCTTACATGATTCCGGTGACGACCATGACCGCGGCGAAGATCAGGATGGCCACGATGAGCTTGTTGGCGGACCAGCCCTTCTTGGAGACGAGCAGGTAGCTCACGAGCGCGATCACCAGCGGCACGAGGTTGGGCATGATCTTGTCCAAGATCTCCTGGAGGTTGATGACCATGTCGCCGGACGTGTAGGTGAAGGCGATGGGGGCGCTGATGGTGGTCGCCGCCACGCCGCCGATGACGATCAGGCCAACGATGGTGAGGGCGGTGGTGATCTTGTCCTTGAGCTCGACGTTGGTGAGCAGCTTCACCGCGTCGGCGCCGAGGTCGTAGCCCTTGACGAAGAGGAAGTACTTGAGCGGGATGACGATGCCGCACCACAGGGCGAGGAACACGATCGGGCCGAGCGGGTTGCCGCCGGCGGAGAGGCCGATGCCGATGGAGAGCAGGATCGGGTTGATCGTGCCCACCAGGATGGAGTCGCCGATGCCTGCGAAGGGCCCCATGAGGGCGTTCTTGGTGCTCTGGATGATCTCGTCGTCGAAGGACGGGTCGTTGGCCTTCTCCTCCTCGAGGGCCAGGCAGATGCCCGGGATGATGGCGCCGAGCTGCGGCTCGGTGTTGAAGAAGGTCATGTTGCGCTGCAGCGCGCGGGACAGGCCCTCCTTGTCGCCCTCGTAGAGCTTCTCGAGCGAGCCGGAGAGGCTGTGGCAGAAGGGCGTGCCCATCATGCGCTCGTAGTTCTGGGAGGCCAGGCAGAAGAACGCCCAGCGCCATGCGGCCGTGGAGACGTCGCGCTTGCTGAGGTGGACCTCGTACTTGGCGCCCGTAGCACCGGAATGAGTCTGCTCGGTCATGTTATCGCTCCTCGTAGTTTCCGTCTTCGTCCTCGTAGATCGCGGCCGCCTCGAGCGCGGACGCAGCCTGGGTGCCGTTGCCGTTGTAGCGAGCCATCACGTAGATGAGGGCGAACGCCAGGGCAATGAACACCAGCGAGGTCGTGGTGAGGGAGAAGGACGAGACGAGCACCCAGCCCAGGACGAACAGGGCGATCATCCACTTCTCCTGGACGATCTGGTTGAGCAGGATGGCGAAGCCCAGCGCGGGCAGCATCTTGCCGCCGATGGCGAGCCAGTCGATGACCACCTGCGGCAGGGCCGCGAAGAGGCCCTCGGCGAAGCCCGAGCCGAGGTAGCAGGCCAGGGTCACGATGAAGAAGCGCTCGGCGAACTCGATGAGCTGGCCGCAGAGGTTGGCCACGCGGATGCCGCGGGCGTCGCCGGCGGCGGCGCACTTGTCGGCGCGGTGGGGCCAGATGGCGTTGAAGGTCATCGTGAAGTTGTGAAGCGCAACGCCGAGGGCGCCCACGGGAATGGCCAGCGCGACAGCCATCTCGGAGCTGCCGCCAGCGACGATGGCGAGCGGGATGCCGATGTAGGCCGCGAGGTTGAGGTCAGAGGGGACCGCGCCGCCCGGGGTGATCTGACCGATGAAGATGGCCT
Organism: uncultured Olsenella sp.; assembly: GCA_937900605.1. Classification (GTDB taxonomy): domain Bacteria; phylum Actinomycetota; class Coriobacteriia; order Coriobacteriales; family Atopobiaceae; genus Thermophilibacter. The sequence goes on along the minus strand of CALCDK010000075.1, from coordinate 39,071 downwards.
GCACGGCAACGCCGCACAGCACGCCCGCCGTGACGTCGCCCAGAATGACGCCGCAGATGAGACCGGCCACGAGGGGGCGTCCGATGCCGTACCAGCCGCCGGTGGTGCCGCAGAGCCAGGGCACCTGGTTTCTGCCCAGGTACGCGAAGAGGCCGATGAGGGCCGCCTGCCAAAGTTCCATGCTTCCTCCTTGCTTACTTGCTGACTATCTCGACGAAGTCGATCTGCGGGTCTGCAGGGACCTGACGCGCCGTGAAGGCGGTGCCCTTCTTGGCGAGGTCGCGCACGACCTGCGCCTCGCGCTCGGTGAGGTTCACGCACTTGACGTAGGTCGTCGTGTCCGGGCGGTTGGGAACGTTGCCCAGGTCGACGAGGTCGAAGTGCCAGCCGAGCTCGTCGAGGGCAGCCAGGGTCTCAACGCGCGTCATCACCACGAGCACGCGGTCCCCCGGGTAGGAGCGCTCGTCGGACAGGCGCTCCACTGCCTTCTTGGTCGAGAGGATCGAGAGCTTGACCGAGGCGGGCTTGGCCATCTTGAGGGCCATCTTCTGCGTCTCGTCGCGCACGGCCACGTCGTCGATCACCACGATGCGGGTGGCACCCGTGCGCGGCACCCATGCCGTCGCCACCTGGCCGTGGATGCCGCGCGCGTCGACGCGCACGCCCACAATCTGCTGGGGCTCGTCCGAGGAGACCGAGGGCGCGGCGACCCTGCGGGCGGGCGCATAGGGCTTCTCGGTCCCCGCGGCGAGCGCCTTGACGTCGTGGATGGCCTCGTGGCCGGTCGCGACGATGCCCGCCGCGTCGGCCTCCTCCATGGCGGCGGAGATCACCATGGCGAGGTTCATGCCCGACACCACGCTCACGCGCTCGTCGCTCGCGTAGTGCTCGAGCGCGGCGTTGCAGGGCGAGCCGCCCATGAGGTCGGCGATCACGCGGACCGACTCGCAGCCCGAGAGCTCCTCGTCGAGCGCCGCGAGCTTGCGCTCGAGGTCCTCCTTGCCGTCATCCGGGGAGAGGCACACCGTGCGTATGTCCTCACGCTCCCCCACGATCATCTCCACGGAGCCCCTCATTGCCTCGGGCAGCGCTCCGTGGCCCACCAAAACGATTGCGTTCAAGCGGTCCTCCCTCTCTCGTATCCAACACGGCCGCCACGCGGCAGCCGATGGCCCCTAGGCCATGCCCCGCTCGCGCACCGAGAAGTGCTCGCCGAGGCTCTCGTAGTCCGCGGGGTCCTTGGACCCCGCCGCCACGCATTCGCGGCGGTTCACCTTCCACTCAGGGCGCACCCGAATGGGGCCCTCGAGCAGCGGGTCGTTGGTGCGGCGCATGAAGTCGTCGAGCCGCGCGCGCATCTCGTCGAGCACGTCCGCGTAGCGCGGGTCCGTCGCAACGTTGTTGGTCTCGAACGTGTCGTAGGCCAGGTCGTAGAGGCACTCGGCGTCCTTGGTGACGTCGGCGAGGCCGAGGTTCTCCTCGTAGTAGTTCTTCACGATCGACCCGTCGATGTTCGACTGGTTGAGGCGCAGCCAGTCCGTGTCAAAGAAGCGCAGGTACTTGTATCGGGCGGTGCGAACGGAGCGCACCGGCTCATAGGAGGTGTGGAAGTTGATCTCCGCGTAGACCGCGTCGTCGCCCGGGTCCTGCTCGCCGCGGAAGATGCCCGCGTGGCTGGTACCCTCGAGATAGTCGGGCGGCTCGATGCCGAGCAGGTCGAGGAGGGTCGGCACCACGTCGATGTGCGAGACGAGCCCGTCGAAGCTGCGACCCTGCGCGCGGGAGCCCGGCACGCGCATGGCGAGCAGCACCCCCGTGCCCGCGTCGAGCAGCGTGCACTTCTCGAACGGGTAGGCCAGCCCGTGGTCCGTGGTGAGCACGACGATGGTGTCCTCGTAGCGGCCGCTCTCGCGCAGCGCGTCGAGCACGAGACCGTAGTTGGCGTCGGCCATGGAGACGCTCTTCTTGAAGCACGCGTAGTCGGCGCGCGTCACCTCGTTGTTGGGGATGTTCACCGGCGGCTGGGCGTAGTCGGCGACGCCGGGGTCGGCATCGGGCCACGCCCGGTGCGTCGCGTGCTGGCCAAACGAGACGAAGAACGGGCGCTCCCCGTCATAGGACCTGAGCCACTCCGCCAGGCGCTCGGCGTTCCTGCGGTCCCACACCACAAGGTCCTTCTCGGCGTACCCCGCGGCGTCGGCCGTGAGGTCCTCCTCGTAGCCGAGGGTCTCCGGGGCGAGCTGGTGGTCGGTGTAGTAGCCGACCTCGTGCTGGACGCCGCAGAGCACGCTGTGGAAGCCCTCGTGCGCGAGCAGGCGCGCGAGGTGGCGCGACCCGTCGATGTGAAACCCGCGCTGCGCGAGGCCGAGCATGCCGTTCTGGTGCGGGTAGGTGCCCGTGAGCAGGCCCGCGCGACTCGGGGAGCACGTGGGCGCCACGCAGAACGCCTGCTGGAAGAGCATCGCATCCTCACAGAACTCCTGGATGCGGGGAGTCTCGACGGCGTAGCCGTAGGGGGAGATCACGCGTCCCGTGTCATGGGTGTGCAGGTAGAGAACGTTCACGCTGGCTCCTTCGGTCGCGCGGGACGAGATGGTGCACGTTACTCGTCCATGCTAGAGGCCTTGGAACAAATTCCAACACATGAGTGGAACGTGTTCCGCTCAATGGTAGAATAAATTCCGTGAACGTTATGTGAATGCGGAATTAATTTCAGATTAGGGCGCCCACGACCCTACGACCGACCCTCTCCCCCATCGAGCAGGTGCGCGATCTCGTTGAGCAGGCACTCCACGTACATGAACACGACGATCTGGTCCTCGAGGAGACCGGCAGCGTAGTCGCTGCTGATCCAAGGGAGAACCACGGCCTCGGAGGCGCTCTTGATGAAGGGGAGCTTGGGGTTCATCGTCACGAGCAGCACGTCGCAGCCGCGCTCCACGAGCGACGACATGAGCGTTCCGTACGACTTGCTCCCGCGCCCGTTCATGGACATGACGATGCAGAGGTCCCCCGGCCCGAGGATGGTCGAGATGTCGTCCATGACCTGCTCGTCCGAGGTGGTCTGGTTGAAGATGCCAATACGGAAGAGCCTCAGCGAGAGCTGCTTGACGCTCTCGTAGGTGCGGTTGGCGCCCCAGATGCTGATGCGCCGCGCGTTCAAGATGAGACGCGCGAACCGCGCGAGCTGCGCCTTGTCCAGCCCGTCCGTCGTCTTCCTGAGATAGGCGGAGTAGGCGTTGGCGAGGTTGTCGTGGGACGAGAGCTCCCCGCCCACGTCCGCACCCTCGTCCGCGTCAGCGCCGTGCGAGAGGAGCTGGCGGTTCATGCAGAAGCGGAATTCCGCGTAGCCGCTGTAACCTATCCGCTGGCACATGCGCATGATGGCGGTCGAGCTGAGGCCCGCCTCGCGGGCCACCGCGGCGATGGTCTTGTTGGCCACCGAGGTCGGGTGCTCGATGAAGTAGTGCGCGGCTGCCTCCTCCGAGGGGGTGAAGTCCCCAAGGTGCGCCCTGAGCCGCTCGATCGGTCCGTCTGCCATGTGTCTCCCGCCTCGCTCGATACTGAAACGTATCGTCGCACGGCGGGCCGCGGGTCGCAAACGTCGAGAAGGACCTTCCGTCGAAAATCGACCGAGAAGTGGGAGGCCGAGCGCCCGGGCGACGGGACGCGCTCCGAGCCGCTAATGCGAGCGGCGCATCTCGCGCACGAACTCGCGTACCTCGTCCGGGTTCGCCCCGGGCAGGTCGAGGTCGCGCGACGAGCTGCGGGCGCCCCAGGTCACGCGCGCGCCGACCCCTCCCTCGAGCGCGGTGACGCTCACCTCGTCGATGCGCGCCCACGCGCGGCGAACGCCGTCCGCGTAGATCCCGGCACGACCGACCCCCGTGCGCGCGACGAGCATGAGCGCGGCAAACGCGAGCAGCACCGCCCCCACGCCCAGCTGCTCGGGGCCCCGGCCCCCCGCAAGGTAGTTGACGACCGCCGCCCCAACGAAGGTCGCGGGCGCAACGAAGCGCGTCGCCGTGCGCGGGACCTCGTACACGATGCTGCCGTTCTGGTCGACGAGCAGGTAGGCGGCGTACGCGAGCACGGCGGCCGCGAGCACGCCCATCACGAGCGGAAGACCCCCGGGAATCGAGTCAAGCACGGTGCCTCCAATCCGGCACGCGGCGACGCGCCGAGCTCCCCTGCGCCACGTCGCACGACGCGCTACGCAAGGGCGAACTTGTAGATGTTGTACGCGTTGATGAGGATGATGAGCACCATGAGGCCCATGAAGAGCTTGTCCACGGTCCTGTCGTCGATCTTGGCGTTGACCTTGCGGCCCACGACGCCGCCCAGGATGCCGCAGACCACCATGGCCGCCAGCAGCACCAGGTCGACGCCCTCCGAGCCCCCGGAGAGAAGCAAGCTCGCCGTGCTCGTCGCCTGAGAGAACAGGATGATGTAGAGCGAGCTCGACGCGGCGCGCTTGGTGGCCATCGTGAAGAAGTAGAAGAGCACCACGAGGTTGATGGGGCCGCCGCCGATGCCCAAAAACGAGGAGCACACGCCCAGGGCGAAGCCGATGACCAGGCACGCCACCGCGGACTCGATCTTGAGCGTGGGGATCTTCTCCTTGTAGATCGTGTAGACTAGGGTCCCCAGCGTGATCGCCAGGAGCAGGCCCGCCTGCACCGCGCCGGCTGTGTTGGGGTCGGGGAAGAGCCCCGCCACCAGCGAGAAGAGCTCCTTTCCGGCAAGGCCGCCCACCGCGGCGCCGATGGCGAGCGGGGTGTCGGTCTTGGGGTCGATCGTCGAGGTGCCGGAGAGCTTGGCCTTGAGGACCGAGTAGAGCGTCATCGAGAGGACCGTGCACCCCGAGAGGAAGTTGATCGTGGCCACGTCGGCCACGCCCGTGGCATCGAGAACTGGCTTGATGATGATGCCCCCGCCGATGCCGCAGATGGCCCCGACGGTGCAGGCGAAGAAGCTGACGAGAAGCACGAGCACTTGCATGGGTGACGGCCTTCCTCTTGTGGGCTAACGCGCGGCGTGCGGGAGCGGGCCCGTCACGAGTCCGCGGGCTCCTCGCGGTCGGCAGGGACGGCGGACTCGAAGGCGCTCCTCACCTGCTCGAGGTACTCGTTGGCGCGTCGCGTGTCACCCCGGTTCTCGTACTGCACCGAGAGCAGGTAGAGCAGGGTGTTGCGCTCGCCCCCCTTCGCCGATCCCAGCCTCGCCTCCATCTGCTTGATGTAGGCGGAGCTCTTCTCGGCAAAGATCCGGTAGGTTCGCTCGCACTCCTCGAGCTGCTCGGCAGGGAGGCCCTCCATGCCGCGAAGCTCGTCGAGCAGCTCCTTGGCGCGTCCGTAGTCCTCCTGCTCCACGAAGAAGTTGAACGCGCGCAGCAGCAGGACCTGACGCTGCTCCGCGGTAGTCCTGAGGGCGAGCATCTCCTCGATGATGCGGCGGGTCTCCTGCTCGTTCTCGAGGCACATCTGCGCGTTGAGACGCATGTAGAGCTGGTTGTACTTGGGGTAGATGAGCTTGATCACGGGGCGGTCGAGCAGGCGCACGCACCCCTCGAAGTCGCCCTGCGAGAAGAGCGTCTGGTACCTCGAGAACACCAGGCGCTTCTGCACCTCGGTATACACGAGGGAGATGACGCAGATCGCCACCAGGATGATGCCAACCAGCTGCAGGTCCATACGTTCCTCCTCATGGGGGCGCCTCGTCCCCGGGGCGCCCGTCCTAGCGCTCTAGCACTGCTCGAGCACGACCCGAGGCTTCCTTCCCACGACGAGCCCTCCGTCCTGGACGTAGCCCTCCTCACGGTCGCGCAGCTCCTCTATGAGTATCGCACGGAGCTCGGCCACGCGCTCGGCATACGCCGGGTCCCCGGAGAGGTCGCGCTCCTCGCGCGGGTCCGCGTCGAGGTCGAAGTGGCGCTCGACCCCGCTCTGCGTGAACCAGACGTACTTGTCGTGACTCGTGACGATGTACTGGTTGGACTGCTCGTAGTCGCGCGAGTGCTCGCCGTGGACGTACGCACGCCCGAGGTCCTTCTCGCCCGTGATCTCCCCCCCTGAGCGAGGAGCCGTCCACCCCCTCGGGCACCTCGACGCCCGCGAGGTCGAGCAGGGTGGGCATGACGTCCATGAGGTCGACGACGGCATCGGACGTGCGCGGGCGGGGCCGCCCGCCCGGCAGCACCTTGGACCCGACGCGAACGATGAAGGGCACGTGGGCGCTGCCCTCGTACGGGAGGACCTTGCGGAACGTGCAGTGATCGAAGAGCATCTCCCCGTGGTCCGCCGTGAAGAGCTCGGTGGCGTCCTCGTCGTCCCAGTCGCCGCGCGTCGGCTCGCGCAGCTCGCGGTCGAGGTAGGGCTGGTAGTAGACAGCGGGCGCGTCGAAGGGCGGGTGCGGGCGCACGAAGCTCGCCATGAGGAAGAACGGGCGGGTGCGGTCGCGCGTCTCGAGGAAGCGGATCGACTCGTCGACGACCCAGTTGGTGGGGTGCAGGCGCTCCTCGTAGACCCACGGGCGCGCGATCCAGGAGTTGTTCTCGACGCCCGTGCCGTTGACGTCGGAGGCGGGTCCGAGCTCAGCGCGCAGGAAGCGCAGGTAGTCGTCGGAGACGTCCTGGTGCATCCAGTGCGGGAGGTTGGCCTTGCGATAGTGGCCGATGTAGCCGTCGTGCAGGCGCAGGGTCTGGAAGCCGCAGGCCAGGCGGGGCGGATGCACGTGCATCTTGCCCACGCAGGCGGTCTGGTACCCCGCCTCGGAGAACTCCTCCGCCATCATGTGGTCGTAGCGCCAGGCGATGCCGTCCTGGTAGCCCACGCGGCCGGTGTGGCGCGGGGTCTTGCCGGTGAGCAGCGAGGCGCGGGCCGGGATGCAGCTCGGGCACGCCGAGTAGCCGTTCTCGAAGAACGTTCCCTGCGCCGCGAGGGTGTCGAGATAGGGGGTCTTCACGTCGGGGTGCCCCGCGTACCCAAGGCAGTCCCCGCGGAACTGGTCGCACACGATCAGGACCACGTTGGGACGACGGCTCTCGAGGCAGTCGTCGGTGTCGGTTGCCATGTGTCTCCTTTCCTCGGCGGGGGGGGCCCCCCCCCTTTTTTTTTTTCCTCGGCGGGCGGGCACCCCCCCCTCGCGGGGCCCGTCCCGGTCCTATCGACTCACGAGCATGCGGGCCACGCGCGCAAGGGGCTCGTACGCGTGCTCGAGAAACGCTCGGTAGCCGCAGTAGTCGTCATCGTAGTAGGACGCGTTCAGGCGCTTGCAGTTGCGGTGGCAGATGCCCTCGAAGGGGCAGTCGGAGCATGCGGAGCAGGGCCTCCTCGGCTCGGCGAGAAACGCGCGCATGGGCTCGCAGGTCGCCATGGCCTCGAGGGAGTCCTCGCGCACGTTCCCGCAGCGGTACTCGTCGAGCGCGTAGAAGTCGCAGGGGTAGACGTCGCCGTTGCTCTCGACCACGAACTGCGGGGCGCATCGGCCGAGCATGCCGCAGGCCTGGGGATACTGGCCCAGCGACATCTGCATGATGTTGTCGAAGAGCCCGACCGACATCACGTGCCCCGCGCGGACCTCACGAAGCCACAGGTCGAAGAACGTCCTATAGAACGAGAAGAACGCGCGCGGCGTAAGGGCGTACTCCGCGCCCTCGCCGTCGAAGCCGGCGAGGCACGGGATGAGCTGGACGTAGTCGATCCCCTCGCGCTGATAGAACTTGAACACGCGCTGCGGGTGACGGGCGAGCTGGGCGGAGAGCACCGTGAGGACGTTGAAGTCGACGCCGGCGTCGCGCAGCATCCCCACCGACTCCATGACGCGCGCGTGCGTGCCGCCGAGCGACACGTCGCGGCGCAGGGAGTCGTGCAGCTCGCGGTACGCGTCCACGGAGACGCCCACGAGGAAGCCGTGCTCGCGGAAGAGGGCCGCCCACTCGGGCGTGAGCGTGTGGGCGTTGGTCTGGAGGGCGTAGCTCACGTGCTGGTTGGTGCGCCGCTCGTCGACGTAGTCCGTGAAGGCGCGGAAGAACTCGATTCCCGCGAGCGTGGGCTCGCCGCCCTGGAACGCAAAGGTCACCTGGGCTTCGTCGCCAAGGGCGAGCGCCCGGTCGATGAGCACGCGCATGGTCCGCTCGCTCATCCGCTCCCTCACCGCGTGCACGCGATGGTCCGCGACGTCACGGTAGAAGCAGTACGAGCACCGCATGTCGCAGGCGCTCGACGCCGGCTTTATGAGGAAGCTGATGTACTTCATGCGAACCCCCGCGCGAGGGCCCCACCGATGCGGGGCCCTCGCCCATCGTGATCAAGCTGACACAACAAGTTGACACTACAACCTGACGTCCATGTCAAGCCCGAGGCGGACGAGCTGCTCCGCGGGGGCGTCGTGCTCGGCGAGGCCGCGCCTCAGCAGCCCTATCATGCGCTCCTCGGCCGCGGCGTCGACCCCGACGAGGTCGTGCTCCTGCACGTAGTCCGCCTGGAGGTCGAAGAGCTTGGTCTCGTGGACCTCCTCGAGGCAGTCCTCGCGCTGGTCGATGTTCGCCGGCTTGGCGCACGGGAAGCGATACACCGGGTAGTCGGTCCACGTGAGAAAGCGGCCCATCTCGATCTTGTCGACGCAGTCGGTGCCCATCTTCTTGCGAATGGTGTGAGGGATCGCCGCGTACTCGTAGCAGGGCTGGTTGCCCGGGACGGGGGCGCGGAAGTAGGTGTAGCGGCCGTCGGTCACGTTGACGGTCATGGCGTGCACGCCATAGAGGCCGTACTCGCGCGTGGACGCCTCGGGGTTGCTCATGAGCGGCATGAGCGAGGTGCCCGTGACCGTGTTGGGGACGGGGCACCCGTGCGCCTCGAGCACCGTCGGCATGAGGTCGATGGCCTGGGTGAGCTGGTGGGCGCGCTCGCCGGCGCGCTCGCCGTTCGGGAACTTCACGATGAGGGGCAGGTGCGCCATCTCGTTGTAGAGGTGCATGTAGTTCTTGCCGAGGTAGTCACGGCTGCCGAGGAAGTAGCCATGGTCCGTGGTCACGATGACCATGGTCCCCTCGTACATGTCCCGCTCCTTGAGCTTGTCGATCAGCGTGCCGAACCAGTGGTCGGTCATCGTGACGAGCGCCTTGTAGCGACGCTGCACGTAGTCGACGGCCCCCTCCGGGATGTCGGTGTCCGAGACGCGCCGGTAGGGCGGAATCTCGAAGTAGTCGCGGTCGAGCTCCCCGGCGCCGCCGTACTCGTCCATGTAGCTGTCGGGCACGTCGAAGGGCTCGTGCGGGTCGAACGCCTCCACCATGAGGAAGAAGTCGTCGTCGCCGGCGTTCTGGTCGATGAAGTCGCACGCGGCGCGGAAGGTCCTCGGAGAGGGCACGTCCTCCTTGTTGGGCCACTTCTCGCGGTTCTTCTGATACTGCTCGCGCACGCGCCCGTAGAACGTCTCGGGCATGTTGTCCGGCTCGTCGATGCGACTCACCCACGGGTCGCCCTCCTGCCCGCGGAAGAGCTCCCAGGTGTTGAAGAGCTGCAGGTAGCCCTCTCCACCGGTGCGGGCATAGTGGCAGTGGTCCGTCTTGATGCAGGTGTAGACGCCCCCGGCGCGCAGGCGGTCGACGAGCATCACGTCGAAGGGCTCGATGGGTCCCCAGGGGCGCTCGAGGAAGTTGTAGCGACCGCACATGATGTCGCGACGGGCGGGCATGCACGGCGCAGAGCCGATCCAGTGGTTGTCAAAGACGACGGAGTCCTGCGAGAACGCCTCGAGGTTAGGAGTGCGGGCGCTGCGCTCCGGGCAGTAGCACGAGAGCGCGTCGCGGCGCAGGGTGTCCATCAGAACGAGAATGGTCCTCATAGCTCCTCCATGCTCTAGAGCGAAGCGCCCCGCCCAGAGGGGTGGACGGGGCGCCGAGAAAGGGTCCGCTTCCTACGCGAAGATCTTGGGGAAGCCGGGGATGTAGTAGTTCAGGGCGAAGAGCACCAGGCACACGGCGATGATGCCGAGGATGATCTGGGCGGAGCTCTTGCCCTGCCCCTTCTTGAGCAGGCGGTAGCAGATGAAGGCGACGATGATCGGCAGCAGGCACGGCAAGACGGAGTCGAGCTGGGTCTGGAGCACGAGCGGGTAGCCCTCGTCGAAGGCAAACTGGACGGCCGTGGAGAGCTTGACCGTGGTGGCGATCAGGCCGCCGGTGACCATGACGCCAAACTTGTCGACGAGCGCCATGCCGGACTCGTAGCCCTTGTGCAGGCCGAAGTACTTGAGCGGCCAGTACAGCAGGTTGATGAGCAGGAACATGACGATGGGGCCGATGATGGAGCCGTTGCTCACGCACAGGGAGGCGCCGATGGAGCCGGCGATCGGGAACCACGTGAGGTTGAGCAGCGAGTCGCCGATGCCGGCGAAGGGGCCCATGAGCGAGGTCTTGATCGCGGTGACGGTGTCCTTGTGCTCCTCGTCGGTGTTCTCCTCGACCGCAGTGGCGATGCCGAGGATGAACGGGATGGCGATGGGGTGCGTGTTGAAGTATTCGAGGTAGCGATTCATCGCGTTGACGCGGTCCTCCTTGGGGGCGTCCTTGTAGAGCTCCTCGAGGACCGGAGAGATGCAGTAGGTCCGACCACCTCAAGGCGTGCGGCCACACCGTCATCGACTGCGGCACCTACGACCATGCCCGCACCCACTACCCCATCTACGGCAAGGCGGTGGGCGAGAAGGTCGCCTCGGGCGAGGCGGACGCCGGCGTCGTCATGTGCGGCAAGGGGGTCGGCATCACCAACTCGGTGAACAAGGTCCCGGGCGCCCGCTGCGCGCTCGTCCGCGACATGTCCACCGCGGTGCACGCACGTGAGTGCCTGAACGCTAACGTCATCGGCTTCGGCGGAAAGATCACCGGCAAGTTCCTCATCGCCGACATCGTCGACGCGTTCCTCGCCGCAAGCTACCAGCCCACGCCCGAGCGCGACGCGCTCGTCGCGAAGATCGACGCCGTCGAGGCCGGATGCGACGCTGCTGCCCAGGCCGACCCGCACTTCTTCGACGAGTTCCTCGAGAAGTGGGACCGCGGCGAGTATCACGACTAGCGAGCCGAGGTTCTTCTCCACGCGCGATTTGGCGCCCGGTGGCCGCACGCCGCCGGGCGCCCTTCTGTAGCGACGCCGCTGTCAGGACGTCGCGTCCGTTCGGAATCGCATCCTGAAGCGGGTGGCACGTTGAGCCGGATTGCGCGTCAGCCGGCAGCTTCTTCGGGCCCGGGTCGCACAATCTCGGAATTGTGTGGGAATCAGGGAGCGTCGCCGGGCAAAGGGCCTGTTGAGGGCGCTTCCTCGGATAAGAAATGCTCCCAATGTACGCCGCCGCCCGCACAATTTAGGAATTGTGCGGGCGGCAGGCGGGGGTGCGGGCGGCAGGCGACGGGCGGTGCCGGGCCGTGACCCGGGCGGGGTAGCGACGCCCGGGCACGGCCACACGTGAGCTAGTACTCCGCCAGGCGGTCCTTGAACCTGTCGAGGAGGCGCTGGTTGAACTCAGGGCCGCCGTCGACGTTGGCGCTCATGAACAGCGGCGGCTGGACGCCGCGCTCGACCAGGATGTCGAGCGACTCCATGACGGCGCAGTCGAGGAGGAGGCAGCCGGTGTAGAGCGAGGTGCCGCCCACGCGCGTGGGAATCCCCTCGACCTCGAGCGCCGCGTCGCCGAACGAGGACTTGTTGTCGAGCACCACGTCGGCGCACTCGAAGAGGCGCTTTCCGGTCTTGGAGCGCGAGGTGCCCGCGGCGGAGACCTCGCGCGCCGTCACCGCGATGACCTTCACGCCGGCCTCGCGGGCGTGAAGGGCCAGCTCGACCGGCAGCGGATTACGGCCGGAGTTCGAGATCACGACGAGGCAGTCCTCGGGGCGCAGGTCGAGCTTGAGCCAGAACTGGTCCCCCACGCCGTCAATCATCTCGTAGATGCCCCATGCGGGCTCGCGCACCACCTTGGTCTGGATGTAGCCGCCCGCGCGCCCGCAGATCTCGAGCGCGTTGGCGTGGCTGTGACCGGAGCCAAAGGCGCGGATGATGCCTCCCCGCTCGATGGTGTCGGCAAAGATGGTCGCGGCCTCGTGGAGCGCGTCCTCCTGGCCGTCGATGACCGTGTCGAGCCTGCGCAGCACCTCCGCCTTGAAACGCTCAGCCGTGCTCGTCATGGTCCCCCCTACTTGACCTCGACGCCGCCGACGAAGGTGGTCGCGAGCGTCATGTCCGCGTTGAAGACCGTCATGTCGGCGAGCCTGCCCGGCTTGATGAAGCCGAAACGGTCGTCGATGCGCGCGGAGCGGGCCGCGACCTCGGTGGCCATGCGAATGGCCTGGTCCGCCGTCACGATCTGCCAGTCCACCATGTTCTTGACGCCCTCGGCCAGCGTGAGGACCGAGCCCGCGATGGAGCCGGTGGTGCCGTCCTCGTTCCTGAGGTAGCACAGCCCGCCCTTCATGACCACGGGCAGGCCGCCGGACATGTAGTCGCCCTCCGGCATGCCGCCGCAGCCCAGGCAGTCCGTGATCAGCACCGTGTGCTCCCAGCCCTTGGCGTCCACGAGCGCCTTGATGGCGGCGGGCACGACGTGGCGACCGTCACAGATGATCTCGGCGTAGGTGTTCTTGGTGGTCATGGCCGCGCCGGTCACGCCGGGGTCGCGGTGGTGAAGCCCGCGCTGCCCGTTGTAGGTGTGCACGAAGCAGCTCGCGCCGGCGTTCACGGCGGCGAGGGTCTGGTCGTATGTGGCGTCGGAGTGGCCGATGGAGGTCACCACGCCCATCGCGTCGAGCGCCGCGCAGTACGGGCAGGCGCCGTCGCGCTCCGCGGCGAGCGCGCTCTTGACGATGCGACCGCCCGCCGCCTCCTGCCAGCCCTCGAACACCTCGACGGAGGGGTCGATGAGGTAGGCGGGGTTCTGGGCGCCCACGTGCTTCATCGTGAAGAAGGGGCCCTCGAGGTAGATGCCGCCGATGCGCGCGCCGAGGAAGTCGTCGCCGCGGCTCTCGTCGGCCTTGGCGATCGCGGCGCAGGAGCCCGCGATCTGATCGATCGACTCGGTGAAGGTGGTCGGAAGCCAGCAGGTGGTGCCGCGACGGGCGAGCTCGAGGCTCGAGGCGTTGATGCCCTCCGCCTCGCGGTCGGTGGTGGCGTGGTTGAAGAAGCCGTGGATGTGCGTGTCCACGAGGCCGGGGGCCACGGTGCAGCCCGTGAGGTCGCGAATCTCGCAGTCGGGCTCCTCCGCCGACCAGCTTCCGAAGACGCCGTCGGTCACGGTGAGGTAGCCTCCCTGCATGGTGGCGCCCGGAAGAACGAATCGGTCGGCCCTGATGGCAAAGGTGCTCATGATGAATCTCCTCTGGTCTCGAGCGGTGCGGTGTCTGGTCACACCCAGCGTGTCACATGCACGGACGCCCGCCCGAGCAAACCGTGCGGGCGGGCGTCAAATCTCGGCGACTGAGCGCGGGGTTGACACTATGACCTGACGTCAGCGTCAAGCCTCGAAGGGGTGGATGGTGACGCCCTTGACGACGCGGTTCACGGTGCCGGTGGGGCTCGGCGTGTCGGGCGTGTTGCCCACGCGCACGGAGTTGAGCAGGGAGATGGCCTGGGCGAACATCACGAACGGGAGGGCGAGGTAAGCCTCGGGCAGGGCCTCGAAGTCCTCGAAGCAGAAGGAGTCGCCCTCGAAGTTGGCGTCAGCGGACTGCTGGACGGCCACGACGCGCTCGGCGATCTTGTCGCCGGCGATCTCGTCGAGGATGTCGATGTCGTACTGGCGGGTGTACGCGTCGTTGTTGACGAAGACGAAGACGAGGGTCTTGTCGTCGACGAAGGACTTGGGCCCGTGGCGGTAGCCCATGCAGGAGTCCCAGGAGGTGGCGACCAGGCCGTGGGCGAGCTCGAGGATCTTGAGCTGGGCCTCCTGGGCCAGGCCGACGAAGGAGCCGGAGCCCAGGTAGGTCACGCGGTTGAAGTCGCCGGAGAGGTACTCGGCGACCTGGTCCTCACGGGCGACGACCTGCTCGCCCATCTTGGCGGCGCACTCGACCCAGGCGGTCTTCTCCTCGAGGGAGGCGGCGTCGAAGATGAGGGTGGAGAGCAGGGTCATGCAGCTGTAGGAGCCGGTCATGGCGAAGCCCTTGTCGTTGGCGCGCGGGATGAGCAGCGTCAGGGCGTTGGGGTCGTCGGCGGACTCGACGGCGAGCTTGCCCTCGGGAGCGCAGGTGATGTTGAGGAACTTCACGTTGCGGACGAAGGTCTTGGCGACCTGGACGGCGGCCAGGGACTCGGGGCTGTTGCCGGAACGGGCGAAGGAGACGACGACGGTGGGCTCGTCGGGGTTCAGGAAGTCGCGCGGGGCGGACACGATGTCCGTGGTGGCGATGGGCTTGAAGTCGTAGAGCTTGGTGTCGCCGGCGTGGCGCAGGTAGGGGGCCACGGTGTCGCCGACGTAGTCGGAGGTGCCGGCGCCGGTGAAGACGACGCTCAGGCGGCCGTCACCCATGGCGCGGGCCTCGGCGAGGAACTTCTCGATGGCCTCGAGGTTCTCCTTGTAGATGTCGAGGGTGTCGAGCCACAGCTCGGGCTGCTGCTTGATCTCCGCGGTGGTGATCTGGGCGCCCATCGAGGTGAGCTTGTCGGTGTCGAACTCGAACATTCTTGCTCCTTTCCTGCCAGGCCGCGGGGCCTAGCTCCGGACGTGAGTGACCTTGTACTTGAACTGGTCCGCGCGGGCGACGCTGTGCGTGTACTCGAGCACGACGTTCTTGTCGCTGTACGTGGTGCGCACGAGCTTGAGGACGGGTGCGCCCTCCGCGATGCCGAGCGCGGACGCGTCGCCGCTGCGGGCGATGCTGGCGTAGAACTCCTCCTCCGCCACGCGAATCTTCTCGTGGTAGTCCTGCTCCATGATGTCGTAGAGCGGCTTGCGCGAGAGGTCCTGCGCGCTGAGCGAGACGAACCGGCCGACCGGCAGGTACGTGAGCTCGACCATCATGGGCACGCCGTCGGCCAGGCGCAGGCGGCGCAGGCGGAAGACCTTCTCGCCCAGGCGCACGCCGAGGTGGTCGGCGACGGACTTGCTGGCGTCGTTGGCCCCGAACTCGAGAATCACCGTCTTGGGCTCGCGGCCCATCTGGCGCATCTGCTCGGTGAAGCTGTAGCCGCCCATGAGGTTGGCGGTCTCGTGGGACAGGTCCGAGACGAACGTGCCCTTGCCGTGGCAGCGGTTGATGAGGCCGAGGGTCTCGAGCTCCTGAAGCGCGAGGCGGACCGTGGTGCGCGAGAGGCCGTAGCGCTCGGAGAGCTCGCGCTCGGACGGCAGCAGGTCGCCGGGCTCGAGCTCGTTCTCGATCTTCTCGCGCAGGACGTCCCCGAGCTGGTCGTAGAGCGGCTGCTTGCGTGATGCCTTGCCCATGGGACCTCCTCCCGGTACTTCGGAGCCGCCCGCACGGCGCGGGGTCGTGCGGGCGGCGTGGCGATGCGGTGTGGGGCTACTCGTCCTCGTCGTCGAACGCGGCGACCTCGAGCTTCTTGCTGTCGATGCCCATGCGGCCGATCTCGAGGGCCGTGGCGACGACCTCGTCGGCGGTGGTGGACTCGGTGCGGGAGGTGACGCACTCGAGCAGCATCGGCAGGTTGGTGCCGGTGACGACCTGGACGCCCGGGGTCTGCTGGGTGGCGATCATCGACTGGTTGAACGGGGTGCCGCCGAACAGGTCGCAGAAGACGACGACCTCGCCGCACTTCTCGGCCATCTGGGCGATGGCCTCGTGGAGCTTCTGGGGGTAGGTGCCGGCCTCGTCCTCGCGGAAGGAGACGGGCTGGAAGTCGTCCTGCTGGCCGCCGACCATCTGCAGGGCGCCCGCAAGGCCCTCGGCGAAGGTTCCGTGCCCAGTGAGAATGCATCCGACCATGGCGATTTCCTCTCTTTCGAAGGCGGCCCGCAGACCGCCCGCGCCCGGTCCCGGGCGCTGCCTACTGGTTGTAACCAGGTTACTTCTCCTCCCACTCTATCCCATGGGGAGGGGTCTCGCGGCCCGGATCCCCATGACTTGGAAGCTCCTCGGCAAACCGGTCACGAATCGTTCAATTAGCGGCTAATGCGCTGGTCGGACGCAGATCGAAACGAACACGCAGCCGCGCCCGGGGCGCCGGCGGGACCCTTCTCGCGGCCCCTACCTGCGGCTTGTTCGCTGGTTACGCAATCTAATACCAGTTGCGGCACGAACGCGGCCGCCTGGGCCGCGGCGGCAAGAGGGGCCGCGCACGTGCCCGCAGCGACGCCCGGGGGCGCCCCAGGGGCGTCCGGGGCGGGCACGAGGCGCTAAGATGGGGCGGACAGAAGGCAACGGCAAAGGAGCACCCATGATCTCTACCGTCACGCTCAACACCTCCATCGACAAGGCGTACCAGCTCGCCTGCCCCCTCGTCGACGGCACGGTGATGCGTGTCTCGACCTGCATCGACAACGCCGGCGGCAAGGGCCTCAACGCCGCCCGCGCGGTGGCGACCTGCGGCGAGGAGGTCCTGGCCACGGGCTTCGCCGGTGGCAACAACGGCCGCCTGCTGCGCGAGCTTCTCGACGCCGACGGCGTGAGCCACGACTTCGTCGAGGTGGCCTGCGAGACCCGCTGCTGCATCAACGTGCTCGAGCCCGACGGGCGCTCCACCGAGTTCCTGGAGCCCGGCCGCGCCGTGAGCGGCTCCGAGGTCGCCGCCGTGCGCGCCAAGGTCGCCGAGGTGGCCGCCCGCGCCGACGTCGTCACCTTCGACGGCTCCGCCCCCACCGGCGCCGGCGACGACATCTACCGCGAGCTGGTCGCCATCGTCCGCGAGGGCGGCAAGCCCTGCATCCTGGACACCTCCGGCAAGCTGCTCGTGGGCAGCCTCGCCGCCAGGCCCACGATGATCAAGCCCAACACCGACGAGATCGAGGCCATCCTGGGCCGCAAGCCCGAGTCCATCGACGAGATCGTGGCCGCCGCGCGCGAGGTCCACGAGGCCCACGGCATCGAGAAGGTCGTCGTGTCGCTGGGCGGCGACGGCTCCGTCATGGCCTGCGACGAGGGCGTCTTCCGCGGCCGCGCCCCCAGGATCGAGGTCGTCAACCCAGTCGGCTCCGGCGACACCATGGTCGGCGCCTTCGCCGTGGCCATGGCCCGCGGCCTGAGCTCGGCCGACCAGCTGGCCTTCGCCATGAGCTGCGCCACGGCCAACTGCCTGACGCCCTCCACCGGCCACTTCGACATGGCCTGCGCCGAGGAGCTGCGCGCCCAGACCACCGTGGAGCGCGTGGCCTAGCCGCCGGCGCACCGCGCGGACGAGAGGGGCCAGGGGGTCGCGACGAGGGTCGCGGCCCCCTTTCTCGTTCGCAGGCGCGCAGACGGACGCGGCGGCCCGGCTGTGCCACAGGCGGCCGTGGCGCCACGCGGACCCGGCGCCCCCTCCCGCCCCGGCGCCGCGAACGCGAGGAGCCCGCCGCACGGGATGTGCGACGGGCTCCGGGGCCGGCGGGCGCCGGCGTCGTGCAGCCTGGGGCGCGGGGGCGCTACGCCAGGATCTGGCGGATTTGCTCGACCTGCTCGGGCGTGGTCTGGACGGCCGGCTCGGCGACCCTGGTCGAGATGGGCAGGCCCTTGACGCTGACGGCGCACTTGATCGACGAGATGAAGAGGTCGCAGACGTCGTAGACGGCCATGAGGCGGGAGATGCGCTCGGCGCACGCGATGGCGTCGGCGAAGTCGCCGGCCTGGTAGGCGCGGTGCATGCGGACGAAGAGCTCGGGCTCGACGTTGGTCAGGCCGCAGAGGACGCCGTTGCCGCCGGACACGCGGTTGACCAGGTAGTACTCGTCGAAGCCGGACAGCACGCTGAACTCGGGGCTGACGGAGCGGGCGGCGCGCAGCACCTTGCGGGTGTGGCTGATGGTGTCGACGGTGTCCTTGATGCCGACGATGTTGGCGTGCTGGGAAGCCAGGCGCGCGACGAGCTCGGGCGAAAGGTCCGAGCCGGTGCGGTCGGGGAAGTTGTAGAGGACCACGGGCAGCTCGGTTGCCTCGGCGATGCCGCCGAAGTAGCTCTCGGCGCAGGGGTCGGAGGGCCCGAAGTAGTACGGGGAGACGGCGACGACGGCGTCGGCACCGGCCTTCTCGGCGTAGCGGACGAACTCGAGGACCTTGCGGTAGTCGGTGTCGCCAACGCCGGCGAGGACTTTGGCGCGGCCCGCGACGCGCTCGACGGCGAAGCTCAGCGCGCGCTCCTTGTCCTCGAGGGACACGGCGTAGAACTCGCCGATGCTGCCGAAGAGCAGGATGCCGTCGATGCCCGCCTCGCAGAGGTGGTCGAGGTGGCGACCCCACAGGTCGAGGTCGAGGTTGCCCTCGTCGTCGGTGATGGTGATGGAGGGGCAGAAGACTCCCTCGAGCATGTTCTCTCTCCCTTTCTGGGGGCCGGGCCCCCGATGACGTGAGCCGGCCCCGCGAGGGGGCCGGCGTCGCATGCCCTGCGCAGGCCCTAGCCTACAGGCTCAGGCCGTAGGCGCGCACGGCGTTGTTCATGAAGAAGTCCTCGTCGTCGCCGAAGGCCTCGCGCAGCGTGCGGAAGTGCTCGTCGAAGGACGAGTACATGTCCACGACGGGCCAGTTGGAGGCGTACAGCAGGCGGTCGGGCCTGAACGTCTCGCGCACGAAGCCGAGGAGCTCGTCGACGAAGGCGCGGTCGGCCGTGGGGAAGCCGGAGACCTTGACGTAGAGGTTGGGCAGCTCGGCGAACCTGCGCATGACGTCGCGGTAGGCGTCGGTGAGGGCCTCGACGTTGCCGAGGTGGTTGAGGACGACGGTCTCCTCGGGGGCCTGCGAGAAGGACTCGTAGGCGTCCTCGAGCTCGCCGACGCGGTTGCAGGACTCGAAGGGCAGGCCCCTCTCGGCCATGGCGTGCAGACCGGCGACGAAGTCGGGCTCGAGGCAGCGGCCGCGCGGCTCGGAGTCGATGTGGAGCGGCTCGCGGATTCCCGTGGCGATGAGCGGGACGCGCATCTGCGGGGACACGTCGGAGCGCAGCATGCAGGCGAGCATCTTGGGGTGGGCGGCCATCAGGTCGCGCACGATGCCGTCCTCGGCCTCGTGGTCGGCGCAGTCGACCTCGACGTAGACGCCGCCGACGAACTCGACGCCCTCCTGGCGCGCGTACTGTGCCTCGAGGTCCTCGAAGGTGTAGGTGCGCGTGATGGATCCGTCGGTGCCGTCGAGCCATGGAAGGCTCTGGCGCTGCAGGTCCCACACGTGGAAGTGCGAATCGATGACGCGAAGTGCCATGTCGTTACCTCTCTTCCAGGCCGATCTTGGAGCCGACCAGGCCGTACCAGGCCACGTAGACGAAGCCGGGGACCGCGACGAGCAGGGCGAAGTTGACGCCCAGGCCGTCGGCGACCGCGCTGAGCAGCAGCGGGATGAGGGCCGCGCCCACGATGGACATGACGAGCGCGGAGGAGCCCGTCTTGACCGCAGAGCCGCGCAGGCCCGCCAGGGTCAGCGAGAAGACCGTCGGGTAGCCGATGGAGACGAACAGGTAGGCCAGCATCAGGGCGATGACGGAGACCTTGCCCAGGCCCAGGAACGCGACGAAGAACAGGACCGCAGAGGCCCCCATGTACGCGCCCAGGATCTTGCCCGGCTCGACCTTGGCCATGAGCGGGGTCGAGGCGAAGCGGCCGATGGTGAACAGCAGCGAGAGGACCGAGAGGAACAGCGCGGCGTCGCCGGCGCTCAGGCCCTCCCACTGGCCCATGGCGAAGTCGGAGAACAGGGACATGCCCGCGACCTGCAGGCCGATGAAGACGAACTCGGCCAGGACGCCCAGGGCGACGTAGGGCTTCCTGAGCAGCTGGAGGAAGCCGACCTTCTCGGCGCCCCCCTGCTCCTCCTCGTCGCCGGGAGGGGTCGGGAGCTTGACGAAGACGAACACCGCCAGGACGATGGCGAGCACGATCGCGATGACCACGTACATGCCGCGCATGCTGGCGAGGAACGACACCTTGGCCTCTGCGAAGCCCGGGTCGCCCGCGGCGACGGTCTGGCCCAGGATCTGCGAGAGGATCAGCGGGCCGACGACGTTGCCCACGCCATTGAAGGACTGGGCGAGGTTGAGGCGCATGGACTCGTGCCTCTCGTCGCCGAGCTTGGTGATGTACGGGTTGCAGTTGGTCTCCAGGGTGGAGGCGCCGGCCGCGATCACGAACATGGCCACGAGGAACAGCGCGAAGGACGCGGCGTTGGTGGCCGGGACCGTGATGAGCGAGCCGAGCACGAACAGCGCCAGGCCCATGACGACGCCGCCCTTGTAGCCGAAGCGGCGGGCGACCATGGAGGCCGGGATCGCCATCACGAAGTAGGCGCCGTAGTAGGCCACCTGCAGCAGCGAGGCGGAGGTGCTGGACAGCTCCAGGTAGTTGGCCATGGGGCTGTTGAGGGCGTTGACCAGGTTCATGGTCAGGCCCCAGACGAAGAACAGCGAGGTCACGAGGACGATCGCGACGGTTGCCGCGCGGCCCTTGGACATCGGCTTGGAAGCCGGCTTGTCAGACATCGTGTGCCTCCCGGTGCGCTAGTCGAGCGCGCGGTCGAGGTTGACGTAGCCGCCGTCCACGTTGCACCACTGGCCGGTGGTGTGGGAGGAGCGGTCGGAGAGCAGGAAGCAGGTGGTGTCGGCGATCTCCTCGACGGAGGTCATGCGGTGGCCCAGGGGGATCCTATCGGTGATGAGGGAGAGGCGCTCCTGCTGGGCCTTCTCGTCGCCGAAGGTCTTGATCCAGTTGGCGTACAGCGGCGTCCAGGCCTCGGCCACGACGATGGCGTTGACGCGGACCTCGTCCTTGACGAGGGCGGCGGCCCACTCACGGGTGAGGCCGAGGATGGCGCCCTTGGCGGCGGCGTAGGCGGTCGTCTTGCCCTGGCCGGTGAGGGCGACCTTGGAGGCGATGTTCACGATGGAGCCCTTGGACTGCTTGAGGTAGGGCACGCACTGGTGGACGAGCTCGAAGTAGTGGGTCAGGTTGCCGTGCAGGGACCTCTCGAACTCCTCCCACGTGGTGGTCTCGAGCTCGAGGTTGTCGTTACGGCCGGCGTTGTTCACGACGCCGTCGATGTGGCCGTACTTGGCGTAGACGTCCTCGACGATCGGCTTGATGGCGTCGGTGTCGTTGAGGTCGATGAAGTAGGTCTCGAAGGTGTCGGTGATCTGGGAGATCTCGACGCGGAACTCGTCCTCGACGCCGTCCTTGCGGTTGAGCACCACGGGGATCGCGCCCTCGCGGGCGAGCTCGAGGGCGATGCCCTTGCCGATGCCCTTGAAGCCGCCGGTGACGAAGATGACCTTGTCCTGGAGGTGCAGATCCATGATGAACCCTTCTCTCTCTCCCGCGGCCGCGCCGCGGGGTCGTGGGGCGAAAGCCCCGTGCGTTGTCTCGCGGCAGGCTCGCCGCGCTGGTACCTGTGGTCGGGGCCGGGCCCCGGGGGTGCGTGCGGACGGGGCGCGTGGCCCCGCCGGCGCTACATGTAGTTGCAGATGTGCGGCAGGGCCGTCTCGGTGTAGCCGAGGGCCTCGGCACAGGTGGGCTCGCCGTTGCAGACGCGCACGACCTGGTCGATGAGCTGGTCGCGCAACTCCTCCATGGTCTGGGGGCCGTAGATCGTGGCCGAGGCGTCCATGTCGATGTTGTCGGCCATGGTGCGGGCGGTGCGCGCGTTGGCGGTCAGGCGCAGGACCGGGGCGATGGCGTTGCCGGTGGGCGTGCCCAGGCCGGTCGAGAAGACCACGAGCTGGCAGCCGCCGGCGATGATGCCGCCCACGGACGACGGGTCGTTGCCCGGCGTGTCCATGACGACGAGGCCCTCGTGGGCGCCGATCGGGGCGGCGTAGGGGTAGACGGCGTTGACGGTGCTGTGGCCGGCCTTGTGGATGCAGCCAAGGGACTTCTCCTCGAGGGTGGTCAGGCCGCCCGCCATGTTGCCGGGGCTCGGGTTGCCCTCGCGCATCTCGGCACCGAACATCTGCACGTACCTCTCGTAGTCGCGCACGATGCCGAGGACCTGCTCGCCGACCTCCGGGGTGCGGGCGCGGCGGGCCAGGATGTGCTCGCCGCCGAAGAGCTCGGGGGTCTCGCACAGGACGGTCGTGGCGCCCTGGGCGACGAGCCAGTCGGAGACCTCGCCGATGAGCGGGTTGGAACCCAGGCCGCTGGAGGTGTCGGAGCCGCCGCAGTTGGTGCCGAAGACGAGCTCGTCGATGCCGCACTCCTCGCGCACGCAGGCAGAGGCCTCGGCGACGAGCTCGCGGGCGATGCGGGTGCCCTCCTCGACCGCGCGGATGGAGCCGCCGACCTCCTGGATGATCAGGGTGCGCACGGGCTTGTCGGTGCGCTCGCGGATGGCGTCGACGACGATGTCGTTCTGGCAGCCCTCGCAGCCGAGGGAGACGGCCAGCACGGAGCAGACGTTGGGGTTGGCGGCCAGGCCGGCCATGGTGTCGATGGTGACCCTCTGGTCCACGTCCACCTGGGAGCAGCCGTTCTGGTTGTGGAAGGTGACGCAGCCGTCGACGGCGTGCGCGATGCGCTCGCAGGTGTCGGAGGCGCAGATGCTGGTGGGGAGCACGAGCACGTGGTTCCTGATGCCCACGCGGCCGTCGGAGCGGCGGTAGCCCATGAAGGTGCGGGTGCAGCGGGTGGGCTGGGCGGAGGCGGCCCGTGCGGTGCTGTCCTGCTGCGCGAGGTCGGCGTCCTTGAGCTCGTCGCTGCTCTCGCAGTTGTGGGTGTGGACGTGCTCGCCGGCCCTGATGTCGCAGGTGGCGACGCCGATGTACTCGCCGTACTTGACGACCTTCTCGCCGCGGGCGATGTCGGTGCGCGCGACCTTGTGGAACAGCGGGACGTCCTGGGCGGCGACGAGCGTCGCCATGCCGTCGGGCATCGGGTAGCGGACCTCGTCGCCGGCCCTCAGCGGGTAGATGGCGATGACGACGTTGTCCATGGGATCGATGACGACCGCGTTCCTCTGGCCCTGCGGGGCGCTCTCGGCCTCCATGCTGCCTCCTCTGCGGCTGGCGTTCGTATTTGCGAACGCTATTCGTAATTCCAACCGTTTGCGAGGATACTCCTGTCTGCCTGACTTATATGAACTCTGGACGAACGGTTGGTTTTTGGTTGTGAACGGCGTTCCTAATGCGGAACCGGCATGCAGCGGTCTACAGTAGGCGGGACCACATGCGAAGGGAGCCCCACCCATGGAAAACAAACCGTCCCAGGCGCCGCACCGCTCCACGATGCGCACGCTCGCCGTTCTCGACGCGCTGGCGCACAGCCCGCACGGCATGACCATGGCCGAGCTGGCGCGCGTGCTCGACGTGCCCAAGAGCAGCCTCTTCCCCATCCTGCACACCATGGCCGACCTCGACTACGTCGCCCACGACGAGGGGACGGGTCGCTACGCGATCGACTTCAGGACGTACCTGCTGGGACGCGCCTTCGACTCCGAGCAGGTCGGCCTGCCCGTCATCGAGGCCGAGATGCGCCGCGTGGTGGCCGAGTGCGACGAGACCTGCCAGCTGGGCGTGCTCGACCACGGGCGCGTGCTCTACGTGGCCAAGGTGGAGTCCACGCAGCAGGTGCGCCTCTCGTCCGAGATCGGCAAGACCCTGCCGGCGCACTGCACGGCCATCGGCAAGGCGATCCTCAGCCAGATGTCCGACGACGAGGTGCGCGCGCTGCTGCCGGAGCGCCTGGAGCAGCCCACGCCGCGCGCCGTCTCGGACGTGGAGCAGCTCGTCGCGGAGCTGCGCGAGGTGCGCGAGACGGGCTTCGCGCACGACCGCCAGGAGGTGCTCGAGGGCGTGGAGTGCATGGCCGTGCCCGTGCGCTGGGGGCAGTCGACCCAGTACGGGCTGAGCGTCTCCGTGCCGGCGTACCGCCTGAGCGACGCGTGCCGCAAGCGCGTCGAGCTGTGCCTGTCCGAGGCGCGCGACCGCATCGAGCACGCCCTGGGCTAGGGTCCACGGCGGCGGGAGGGGCGACGGTCGGGCCGCGGGCGAGAGGGGCGACGCGGGGCTCGCGACGTCCGCGGCCGCGCGGGGCGCGCCTCTCGCCGGACGGGCCGCGCCCGACGAGCGCGCACACGAGAAGGGGGCCGCGCGCCGCGGGCACACGGCCCGGGGCACGGCCCCCTCGGCTGTCGGAGCCGGAGCCGTCGCGATCGCCGGGGACGAACCCGGCGCAGGCGCGGCGGCTCGGCGGCTCGCCAGTGCGGCGGCTCGCTAGAGCAGCGTCACCTGGAACTCGTACGAGCGGGACGCGCCGGGCGCGAGACGCTGCACGTTGCGCTTCTCCTCCAGGACGTCGCCCTCGTCGAGGCAGGTCGACAGGCCCGTCCACGGCTCGAGCGCCACGAACGGCGCGTCGTTGCTGGCAGACCAGATCACCAGGTACGGGAAGTCGGCGAAGGAGACCTCGAGGCCGCCGGCGGAGCGGTGCGACAGCAGGCGGACGCGGCGCGACTCGAGCTGGTCGCAGAGCTGGGCGTCGACGTGGAACAGGTCGTGGCGCAGCGCGAGCTCGCGGGTGCCGTCGAACAGCTCGTGGCGCTCGTTGACGTCGGCGAGGCCGGAGTCGGGCAGCGAGGTCGCGACGGTGCAGGACTCGGGGCGCTCGAACTCGAGGTAGCAGTCCTCGAACGCGTCGCCCTCGGCGAAGGGGCACCTGAAGGCGGGGTGGCCGCCGACGAAGAACGGCAGCTCCTCGTCGCCGGAGTTGGCGACGTCGTAGGAGACGCTCAGCGTGCGGCCGGCGACCGCGTAGCGAGCGCGCAGCTCGAAGTCGAACGGAAACTGGGCGCGCGTCTCGTCGTCGCTGGCGATCAGCATCGTGGCGTGCGACTCGTCGCAGGACTCGAGCTGCCACTCGCGCTTGCGCACGATGCCGTGGCGCGCCATGGACACCTCGCGACCGTCGGCCGTGGTGGCACGCCCCTCTCGCAGTCCGCCGCAGATGGGGAAGCAGATCGGGGCCTGGCCGGCCCAGTACTCGGGATCGCCGCCCCACAGGTACTCGGTGCCGGACGCGAGGTCGCGCACGGAGGCCAGCGTGCCGCCGGCGGTGGTGAGGTCGACCGCGATCTGGGACGTGGAAATGCAGCAGGTGCTCATGGCTCCTCCTCTGGCCCGGCGCACCTCGAGGCGCCGCTGTCACCCATGGTAGCGCCTGTGCCGAGAAGGGCCGCGCGGCAGCCAGCCGCCAGACCGCCGTCAGCCAGCCAGCCGCCGGACAGCCCACACGCGCCGCCTACGCCGAGAAGGGCCACTCGCCGCGGGCCAGGGCCTCGATCGCCTGCGCCACCGCGTCGTCCTCGCAGCGCCCGACGTGCCAGCGGGCGGCGTCGCGCGCCTCGGGCGTCGCGCCCGCCACCGCCACCGAGTGCGTCGCCCGCTCGAAGAGCGCCACGTCGTTGCCCGCGTCGCCGAACACCACGGCCTCGTCGAGCGGCACCGAGAGGTAGTCGCACAGCCACGCGAGCGCGCTGCCCTTGTTCCACCCATGCGCCATCATGTTGCAGAACATGGGCTGCGGCAGGTCGAAGTCCAGCTCGGGCACGCTGCGGGCGAGAAGGTCGACCATCGCGCGCGTCTCGTCGAGCGTGCCCCGCACGAACGCGTTGGCCTTGACCACGGGGGCGTCCGGCACGCCGGGCGCGTCCTCGCATTCGCGCGCGTAGCGGGGGAACGCCACGGCGAGGTCCTCGCGCGAGCCCTGGACCAGCAGCGGCCGGTCGCCCGCGAACAGCACCATGCCCGAGCGCGGGACCTCGCGCAGCACGCGGCACGCCTCGCGCAGCGCCGACGGGTCCATCGTGCGCTCGCACACGAGCTCGCCGCAGTGCCAGACCTGGGCGCCGTTGGCCGCGATTGCGGTGGAGCAGCACGCCTCGTCGTCGCGGAAGAACCGCGGGATCCACCCGTAGAAGCGCCCCGAGACGGGACCGCACTCGATGCCGGCGGCCTGCGCCGCGTGGATCGCGTCGACGGTCCGGCGAGAGACGCGGTCGCGCCCGTACGGCATGACGGTGCCGTCGATGTCCGTCATCACGAGCCGGCACGCGCTCATGCGACCACCTCCCCGTCAGCGTCGCAGCCCGGGGCCGCATCGTCGCAGCCCGGGGCCGCATCGTCGCCGCCCGGGCCCGCGTCGCCGCCCGGGCCCGCGTCGCCGCCCGGGGCCGCGTCGCCGCCCGAACCCACGTCGCCGACCGAACCCACGTCGCCGACCGGGGCCGCATCGCCGCCCGCGGCCGCGTCGCCACCAGTGCCCGCCTCGCGGCGCCCCTCTCGCCCGCAGCAGATGAGCTCGCAGCCGGCCTCGGCGGCGTCCTGGGCCACCGCGCCCGTGGGGTCGTCGTCCATCACCAAGGCGTCGACGCCCGAGAGCGTCCCGAACCACATGAGCCCCGACGCGCCCACCTTGGTGGCGTCCATGAGGACGAAGGTCCTCTCGGCGCTGGCCAGAAACGCGGCCTTGAGCTCGGCCATGGCCTGGTAGTTGGTCATGAGCCCGCGGCCCGGCACGTAGGCCGTGGGGGTGACGAAGGCCTTGTCGGGGTGGAGCAGCTCCATCGAGCGCAGCGCGAGCGGGCCGGCGGCGTAGCGATGGCCCTTGCGCAGGGTCCCGCCGAGCATGACGACGTCGAGCGCCGGCGCGGAGCGGTCAACGTAGTCGGCGATGGTGAAGTCGGCCGTGACCACGGTGACGCCGCGGCGGTCGGCCAGGGCGCGGACGAGCTCGAGCGCGGTGGTGCCCGAGTCGACGAGCACCGCGTCGCCGTCCTCGACGAAGCGCGCGGCGCGGCGCGCGATGGCGCGCTTGGCCTCGACGTTGACGTTGACGCGGCGGTCCTGGACCGACACGGTGAGCGTGCGCGACAGCGACACCGCGCCCCCGTGCGTGCGGCGCAGCTTACCGTCGCGCGCGAGGGCGTCGAGGTCGCCGCGGACCGTGACGCGCGAGACCCCGAAGGCCTGCGCAAGTTGCGTGACCTGCACCGACGGCGCGGACTCGAGCATGGACAGCACCGCCGACCTGCGCTCCTCGGCCGACATCTCAGCCATGGCCCCTCCCTTGTGTGTAGGAATTGTGTTTCCCTTTTCTTTCCTTTCGAGAAGGTATCACATTTCGTTCTCTTTCGCCTTGCAGCCCGCGAGCTGCCGCCGACGCCCGGCGAACGGCGCTTCTCGCCAGCTCGACGTGGCCCGCAACCGGGGCGGCCTGCCTTTGCTTTCGCATTCGCGCGGCCCGGGCGCACCGGGGCAGGGCGCAATGCGCGCGGGGCCCGTACAATGGGGGCAGACGCGCCGGGCACGGGGCCCGGCCGAGGAGAGGAGCCAACATGCTCGTTACCACCAAGGAGATGCTGCTCGACGCGCAGAGGAACCACTACGCCGTGGGCGCCTTCAACGTCGAGAACCTCGAGTTCGTCATGGCCGTCCTGGCTGCCGCCGAGGAGACCAAGTCCCCCGTCATCATGCAGACCACCTCGGGCACGATCAAGAAGACCGGCCTCGACTACTTCTACGGCATGGTCAAGGCCGCTGCCGAGCGCGCCTCCGTGCCCGTGGCCCTGCACCTGGACCACGGCGACGGCTATGACCGCTGCATGAAGGCCCTGCGCACCGGCTACACCTCCGTCATGATCGACGGCTCCCACGAGTCCTTCGAGGACAACATCGCCCTGACCAAGTCCGTCGCCGACGCCGGCGCCGCCATGGGCGTCCCCGTGGAGGCCGAGCTCGGCAAGGTCGGCGGCAAGGAGGACGACGTCGAGGTCGAGGGCGAGTCCCCGTACACCGACCCGGCCGAGGCCAAGGAGTTCGTCGAGCGCACCGGCTGCACCTCGCTGGCCATCGGCGTCGGCACCTCCCACGGCGTCTACACCTCCGACCCGCACATCAAGCAGGAGGTCGTCAAGGCCATCGCCGCCGCCGTCGACGTGCCGCTGGTCCTGCACGGCACCTCCGGCGTGCCCGACGAGCAGGTCGCCGAGGCCGTGAAGAACGGCATCTGCAAGGTCAACTACGCCACCGAGCTGCGTCAGGCCTACACCAAGGGCTACATGGCGTACATGGCCGAGAACCCCAACAACTTCGACCCGAAGAACCCGGGCAAGGCCGGCGCCGAGGAGATCACCAAGATCGTCAAGATCCGCATGGAGAACCTCGGCTCCTGCAACCGCGCCTAGCGACGCGGACGCGCGCGGCCGGGACAGGCTTCCGGAGCGCTGCGACGAACGAGCTCACAGGGGGCGCACCCACACGGGTGCGCCCCCTTTTTGCGTCCCGCGGCGGAACGCGGCGAGAGGGGCCATGCAGCGCGACGGGCACCGGCGAAGAGTCCCAGGCCGAGAAGGACACAGATCGGTCGCTGCGAGGGCCCTCGGGTCGGGATCGAGGGGGTACTGTGACCAAAAACGCGCGATTTGCGTGTCCAAAGCGGCCCTCTCCCGGGGAGGGAGGCGGCGGCCAGGCGAACAACTGGGCAAACGCAACGTGACAAGCGAACTCGGAGGGCTCGGCACGCCGCCACATGCGCAAACCGCGCGTTTTTGGTCACAGCACCCCCTCACACGCAGCCTCGCCCCCGAAACCAGCGCAAGTGAGTCCCGCGCGCGCCTGCGCCAGAGCCCCCGCACGGCGAGAAGCGCCACGCGCGGCGACACGAAAGAGGCCCGGGCGCGCAGCTATGCGCACCCGGGCCGGGCAGTACGCTATGGCGCCGTCCGCCGCGGCGGACGGGCGAGGGACGCTAGAGGCCCTCGGAGACCAGGGCCGCGATGGCGGCGGGGTCGTCGGACTCGAGCAGCTTGGAACGCAGGGACTCGTCCATGAGCTTGGCGGCGATCTGCGAGAGCAGCTGCAGGTGCGTGGTGCCGGCCTCGGCGGCGGGGACCAGCAGGGCGATGGCGCAGCGGACGGGCTGGCCGTCGGCGGAGCGCCACTCGACGCCGCCGTCGAGCTTGACGACCATGACGGCCGCGGAGCTGATGGCGTCGGACTTGCAGTGCGGGATGGCGAAGCCGCCGGTCATGCCCGTGGTGCCCTCGGACTCGCGGGCCTTGAGGGCGCCGGAGACGGCATCGGCGTCGCTGGCGACGCCGAGCGCGACCGCATTGGAGCCGAGGAAGTCCATGACCTCGTCGACCGTGGTGGCCTTGCAGCCAAGAAAGACGTGAGACGCAGAGACGAGATCGCTCATGAAGACTCCTCACCCGGCGGCACGCGGCCGCACGTCGAACGCTGGCACTTCTCAACTTCCCCATATTAGCACTACACATGCCGCCCGCACGCAAATATGGCACGGTCGCCGAGAAGTGCTGATCCCTCGCCGCCGCTTGTGTTAGGGAACGCGTACCACCCGCGCCGCCAGGACCCGCACCCGCCCCGGACGCGCCCGCACGCCACGTCGCTACGCCGTGCGCTCGCCGCGAAGGCGCAGCGCCTCGTACGCACAGCCGTACATTGCCGCCTGGTTGCCCAGGCTCGCCGCCTCGATGCGCGCCCCGGCGCTCGTCGGCAGCGCGTGCGCCGCGAACCGGCGCCGCAGCTCCGACGCGAACGCCGCGAACGACCCCGCCACTCCCCCGCCGATGAGGAACATCGACGGGTCCACCACGCACGAGACCTGCGCCATCGCGCTCGCCAGGTACTCGCACATCTGCTCGACCGCGCGCCGCGCGCAGTCGTCGCCCTCCGACAGCGCCCGGAAGACCGAGACGGTGTCCGTGGCGTGCTCCACCTCGACCGGCCTGACCCCGCGCCTCTCGCACTCCGCGAGGTACAGGCGCACGACGCCCTTGGCCGAGGCGTACTGCTCCAAGCAGCCGCGCCGTCCGCAGCCGCAGGTCAGCCGCTCGTGCGGGTTGACCGTCATGTGGCCGATCTCGCCGCCCGCGCCGAACGCGCCCGCCACCAGGCGCCCGTTGGCCACGACGCCGGCCCCCACGCCAGTTCCCAGCGCGATGAGGACGAAGCTGCGGACGCCGCGCGCCACGCCGGCCCACATCTCGCCGAGCGCCGCCGCGTTGGCGTCGTTGACGAAGGCCAGCGACGCGCGCGGGAACTCGGCGCTCAGCGCGCCGACGAGGCCCTCGGGGTCCAAGTCGATGTTGGCGAGAAGCTCCACGGTGCCGTCGTCGGCCACGGGCGCCGGGATGTCCAGCCCGCAGGCGACGACGTCGTCGGGGGTCGCATCGTGCGCGGCGAGCGCGCGGCCCACGCCCTCGGTCACCACGCGGTACGCGGCCTCGTCGACGAGCGCCGGAGTGGGCACGCGCCGCTCCTCGAGGAGCTCCCCGTCCGTGGTGAAGAGGCCGACCTTGATGCTGGTGCCGCCCACGTCGATGCCGACGACCATGTCCATGAGAGCTCCTCTCGCCAGGGCCGCCCCTCCCGTCGGGCGCGGCCGCCTGTGCCCCCATCATAGGGGGGCGAGGGGGACC
This sequence comes from uncultured Olsenella sp., assembly GCA_937900605.1. Lineage (GTDB taxonomy): Bacteria > Actinomycetota > Coriobacteriia > Coriobacteriales > Atopobiaceae > Thermophilibacter. The sequence continues at coordinate 8,530 of CALCDK010000075.1, read as the reverse complement.
CGGCGACGGCCCGGCGCCAGACGGCGCGAGCGGGGCGCGACCGGTCGCCCGCGCGGCCGGACGGGGTGGCGAGAGGCGCGGTGACACTGGGACGACGGGGTGACGAGGAGCGCGGCAATGCCGAGAGGTGACTCGACGCGGCGGCGCGGGGGCGACTCGGCGCGCGGCGGCCCGCGGAGATGCCTCGACGCGCGGCCTGCCCCGGCGCCCGCACGGCCCGCCGCCGGCGACGGTGAACGGCCGGTGACGAGCGGTCCCGCGGCGCGCGGCGAGCGGGCGCCGGGGGCGCTAGACTGGCAGGAGGGCCGACCCCCGCGGCCGGCCCGCGACCACGTCCCACGCCCGGCGGGCCACGCCGCCCGCCGGCACCCAAGCGACCCAGGAGGCCCAGATGCCCGACGACACCAACCTCACGGGGACCGTCCCCCAGGCCGACGGCGCGAGCGCCGTCCCCGTCCCCGGCCCCGACCCCGCCGTCACCCCCGCCGCAACCCCCGCCGACGCCTGCGCCGACCTCGAGGCCCTCGACCGCCTCGAGCGCACGCTCTTCTCGCTGCGCTACGCCGCCGGCGAGGTCTCCTCGCTCGGCTCGGTCATCGACCCGCCCGCCGCGTGCGCCGACCGCGGCGAGGCGCTCGCCACGCTCATGCAGGCCTGGTGCGAGGCCCTCTGCGCGCCCGAGGTGGGCCCGCTGCTCGACCGGCTCGCGGCCCGCGACGACCTCGCCGGCGGCTACCGCGCCGACCAGGTGCGCATCCTGCGCCGCGACCGCGCGTCCATGCTCGACGTGCCGCCCGAGCTCCAGGCCGAGCTCAGCCGCCTCACGTGCGAGGCCGACGAGGTCTGGCACCGCACCAAGGCGGCCTCGGACTGGTCGTCCTTCTCGCCGTACCTCGACCGCATCGTGGACGTCCAGCGCCGCTGCGCCCAGGCCAAGGACCCCTCGCGCGACCCCTACGACGTGCTGCTCAACGAGTACGAGTGGGGCGCCGACCGCTCGCTGTACGACCCGTTCTTCGACCGCGTGCGCGAGTGCGTGGTGCCGCTGCTGGCCGACTGCATGGCGAGCCGCCACCAGCCCGACCGCTCCGTGGTCGAGGGCACCTTCGACGCCGAGCGCCAGTGGCGCCTGGCCGAGGACCTCGTCGACCTCGAGGGCATCGACCGCGACGCGCTGTGGCTCGGCCGCACCGAGCACCCGTTCACCGGCGGCCCGTCCGGCAGCTTCGTCATCCTGGCGAGCCACGTCTACGAGGACGACCTGCTCTCCAACGTCTTCTCGATGCTGCACGAGGGCGGCCACGCGCTCGTCGAGCAGGGCGTGGCGCGCGAGCTGCGCCAGACCTCGCTGGCCGGCGTGAGCAACATGGCGCTGCACGAGTCGCAGTCGCGCTTCTTCGAGAACGTCGTCGGCCGCAGCGAGGCCTTCGCGGGCCCGCTGCTCGAGGCCCTGCGCCGCAGCTTCCCCGGGCAGTTCGCGCGCGTGACGCCTCACCAGCTCTACCTCGCCGAGAACGTCGTCGCCCCCAGCCTCATCCGCACGGAGGCAGACGAGCTCACCTACCCGCTCCACGTCCTGGTGCGCTACGAGATCGAGCAGCTGCTGCTGTCCGGCGAGGCCCGCGCGGACGACGTGCCGCGCCTGTGGGCCGAGAAGTACCGCGCCTACCTGGGCGTCGAGGTCCCCGACGACGCGCACGGCGCGCTGCAGGACGTCCACTGGTCCGGCGGCAGCCTGGGCTACTTCCCCACCTACGCGCTGGGCACCGCCTTCGCCGCGCAGTTCCGCGACGCCATGGTGGCCGGTGGCATGGACTTCGACGGGACGCTCGCCTCGGGCGACCTCGCGCCCGTACGCGACTGGCTGCGCGAGCGCGTCTGGAAGTGGGGCCGCTCCAAGGACTCGCTCGAGATCGTCGAGCTGGCGTGCGGCGAGCCCTTCTCGCCGGAGCACTACACCGACTACCTGACGCGCAAGTACTCCGCCCTCTACCGCCTGGGGGCCTAGCGTGCGGGCGCTCGTGCAGCGCGTCGAGCGCGCGCAGGTCGAGGTGGCAGGCGACGTCGTGGGACGCTGCGGCGCCGGCTACCTGGTGCTGCTCGGCGTGGCCCCGACCGACGACGAGGCGCTGGCCCGCAGGCTGTGGCACAAGGTGGCCACGATGAGCGTCTGCGCCGACGACGCCGGCAAGACCAACCTCTCGATGCTCGACACGGGCGGGGAGGTGCTCGTGGTGAGCCAGTTCACGCTCTACGCCGACTGCCGGCGCGGCAACCGCCCCTCCTTCACGGGGGCGGCCTGCCCCGAGCTGGCGCGCGGCGTCTACGAGGCGTTCTGCAACGCGGCGCGCGAGGAGCTGGGCGAGGCGCGCGTGGGCTGCGGCGTCTTCGGCGCGGACATGCGCGTGGGCCTGGTCAACGACGGCCCGTTCACCGTGATGCTCGACACGGACGAGATGGGCTGGCGCGCCTGACGCGCGGCGAGGGGCGCCCCGCATGGTGCCCGGCATCGCGTCGGCATCGCGGCGAGAGGCGCCCGGCATGGTGCCCGGCATCGCGGCCAGCGCACACGAGAAGGGGGACGGCGCCCGCAGGCGTCGTCCCCCTCTTGCGTCAGAGCGCGGTCGCCGCCCGGACGTCTGGGCCCGAAGGCGTCCCGAGCCGCGCGGCACCTCTCGCCGGGAGCACGCGGCACCTCTCGCCGAAGGCTAGTTGATCGAGAAGTTCAGGACGTCGAACGGCTCGGCCTTGGCGTCGAGCACGCCGATCTCGCCGGTGAAGTGGGTGGTCTCGTCGACGACGAAGCTCTCGTGCTCGAAGTAGAAGAAGCCCTTGGCCGTGCCGTTGGGAGTCACGTGCAGGGTGAAGAAGGCCGGGTCGTAGGCGTCCTCGCCGTCGATGCTGGCCTCGAGGACCGTGAGCACGAGGTCCTCGTCGGTCTTGTTGGTGACCTCGAGGAGGTAGCCGGTGTCTCCCTCGAAGTCCTCGCCCACGCCCACGCACCTGATGTCGAAGTGGCCGTTGGAGAGGACGGGCTGGTCCATGGGGCTCGTGACCGTGACGCCCGCGACGTAGGCGGCGTTGGCGGCGTCGGCCTCGGGGGACATGATCGTGTCGACCATGGACTGCAGGTCGGTCGCGTCGGAGTCGTCGCCCTTGCCCTCGGCGTCGTCGGCCTTGCCCTCCTCCTGCTCCTCGGCACCCAGCAGGCCGGCGTTCTCGGACGGGTCGCGGTCGCAGTCGGGGTCGTCGTCGACCTTGACGAACGTCATGTGCTCGTCGCCGTCGGTCAAGGTGAGGCGGTCGTCCTCGTAGGCCACGTCGACGGAGTCGGAGCCGTCGTCGAGCTCGATGGTGGTCTCGTCCTTGATCTTCCACGTGCCCTTGGTCTGGTCGCCGCCGGCGTCGAGGAGCATGTCGCCGTTGGAGTCGAGGTCGATGGTGACGTTGACCCCAAGCGCACGGAGCTGGTCGCGTTCCTCCTCGCCGTAGGTCCTGCCGCCGAAGGTGCCGGACTCGAACTCCCAGGTTCCGACGAGTTCCCCGGTGAGCTTCTCGACGTCGACCGCCGACCCGCAGCCGACGAGCGCGATCGAGAGGACGAGCGCCCCCAGGATGGAGAAGAGCCTGCGTGCCCTCATGGTGGTTCCCCTTTCGTCTTTGACGCCCCTTGCGGGACGGGTCTCGTTGGGGGACATCCTACCAAAGCGAAGGGACTTCCACGACGTCGGTGTGTAAGCACTTCGTTTCGCCCGGCAAGCGGCTGCGGGGGGGGGCGGCGAACGGCGCAGGACGCGATAGCGGGCACGGGACGGAGCGGGGCGGAGGGCAGCGGGCGGCGAGCGGCGGGGGGGCGAGCAGCCGACAGCGGGGCCGAGCCGGCGCTCCCCCCGGCGGCTAGCCGCGCGGCTGGGCGGAGCCCGACGCGTCACGCGGCGAGAAGCGCTCGCACACGCAGCTCTTGCGCAGGTACTCCTTGCCAAAGGGGTCGCACACCGGGACGAGGTCGCGCGGCTGGGCGGCGAAGCGCCTGCCGGGCCCCTCCCCGGACCTGGGGTCGGCCAGCGTGAAGCCGCGGCTGCAGGCTCCCTGGAAGAGCCCGGAGCCCTCGTTGGCCGAGAAGGACGAGTACACGCAGTCGGTGCAGTGGAGTCCCATGTGAGTCCCTCCTCGATCGGGTCGCATGGGCCGATGGTACCCCCGCGCGGGCCGCGCGCGCAAAGCGCCCCGGGAGCGGCGGCTCGCGTATCACCGGCGACGGGACCGGGCCGCGGGGCCGGCGGCGAGAAGGGCGGGACCGAGCTTCTCGGCAGGCGCAAAAACGGAACGGGTGTTTGTATCCGGGGGGCGTCGCATGCTATCCTGTGAACGAACACCCGTTTGCTTGGAGCGCCATGGAACCCGCCTATCTCTGCATCGACCTCAAGTCCTTCTACGCGTCCGTCGAGTGCGTCGACCACGGCTACGACCCGTTCGAGGAGTGCCTCGTCGTCGCGGACACCTCGCGCGGCCGTGGCACCATCTGCCTGGCCATCACCCCCGCCATGAAGGCGCTCGGGGTGCGCAACCGCTGCCGCCTGTTCGAGATCCCGCCCGACGTGCGCTACCGGGCGGTGCGCCCGCGCATGCGCCGCTACATGGAGGTCTCGGCCCAGATCTACGGCCTCTATCTGCGGTACTTCTCGCCGCAGGACGTCCACGTCTACTCGGTGGACGAGTGCTTCATCGACCTCGCGCCCTACGTCGTCCTCTACGGGCGCACGCCGCGACAGATGGCGCGCGACCTCATGGACCTCGTGATGCGCGAGACGGGCATCTGCGCCACGGCCGGGCTGGGCCCCAACCTGTTCCTGGCCAAGGTCGCCCTGGACGTCACCGCCAAGCACGCGCCGGACAACATCGGGGAGCTCGACGAGGAGCTCTACAAGGTCAGGATCTGGCCGCACCGCCCCATCACGGACATCTGGGGCATCGGTCCGGGCATCGCGCGGCGCCTCGCGCGCATGGGCGCGGACCGCATGGGGCAGGTGGCGATGCTCGACCCGGCCATGCTCCGGCGGGAGTTCGGCGTCAACGCGGAGATCCTCTACGACCACGCCTGGGGCCGCGAGGAGTGCACCATGGCGCAGATCAAGGCGTACCGGCCCAAGGCGCACTCGTGCTGCAGCGGCCAGGTGCTCCCGCGCGACTACGCCACGGCCGAGGCCCGCACCGTGGTGCGCGAGATGGCCGACGGCCTGGTGCTCGACCTCGTCGAGAAGGGCGTTGCCTGCTCGCAGGTCTCGCTGTCGCTGGGGTACGCGTTCGACCGCGCCGAGCTCATGGCCCAGCAGGAGGCGCGCCTCTTCGAGGCGGGCCACGGCACCCAGATGGTGGGGGCGCGCGTCCCCACCTCGGGCGCGTCGCACAAGCTCGCCGGCCCCACCAACTCGCGAGAGGAGCTCATGGCCCAGTTCCTGGGGATCTTCGACCAGGTGGCGGTTCCGGGCCTCAAGGTGCGCCGCATCAACCTGGGCGCCGGCGGCCTCGTGCCCGAGGAGCTTGCGCCCCTCTCGCTGCTCGACGACGTGGAGCGCCAGGCGCAGGAGCGCAGCCTGAGCAGGACGACCACCGCCATCAAGCGCCGCTTCGGCCGCAACGCCCTCGTCCGGGGCGCCAGCCTGCGCGACGAGGCCACGGGGCGCGAGCGCAACCAGCAGGTGGGAGGCCACCATGAGTAGGCCGCAGTGGGGCGAGCCCGCCCTCAGGCACCCGGACCGGGCGGCCCAGTTCGTGCCCTTCGCCGCGCTGAGCGGCTACTACGACCTGGTGCGGCAGCAGGAGCGCGTCCCGGAGGATCGTCACGAGTGCTCGCCGGAGGAGGTGATGGCCATCTCGCGGACCCTCGCGTCGCTCAGGACGCGCGACCTCGTCCGCGTGACGTACTACCTCGACGACGAGCGGCGCTACCAGACGGTCGAGGGGGCCGTGGCCTGCGTGGAGCCCGACGCGCGCGTCCTGCAGGTGGTGCGCACGCGCATCCCGTTCGAGGAGATCTTGCGCATCAGGCGCCTGCCGGGCTAGGCACGCCCTCGGACGGCGCGGCCGCATCGGGGTCACGTCGGGGCAGCGCGACGGGACCTCGCGCGCCGCAGCGCGCCCCTCTCGCCGGCCCCGCGCACGAGAAAGGGGCCCCGGACGAGTCCGGGGCCCCAGGGGTCGCTCAGAGCGCAGAGGTCCTAGTAGCGGCCGCCACGGTCGTTGCCGTAGCCACCACGGCTGCCACGGTCGTTGCCGCCGCGATAGCCGCCACGACCGCCGCGGTCGTCACGGTAGCCGCCGCGGTCGTTGCCGCGGTCGTTGCCACGGTCGTTGCCGTAGCCCCCACGGCCGCCGCGATTGCCGCCACGGAAGTCGCCGCCACGGCCCGGACGCGGGCCGCGGTCGTCGCGATTGCCGCCACGGTAGCCGCCGCGGTCGTTGCCGTAGCCGCCACGGCCGCCGCGGTCGCCGCCACGGAAGCCGCCACGGTCGCCGCCGCGGTCATAGCCGCCGCGGCCGCCACGGAAGCCGCCACGGTCGCCACGGTCGCCGCCACGGCCGCCGAAGCCGCCGCGCGGGCCGCGGTCCTCCTCCAGGCCAAGGGTGGTGAGGGGCGCGATGACCTTGTCGAGCAGGTCGCAGATCTGCTCCATGTCCTCGTCGGTGAGGCCGGGGACGAGCTGCTCGGGCTCGTCGTCGACCGCGGAGGCCTTCTCGAGGGCGCCCTCGCAGGCGCGCACGACGACGCGGCGCTTGTCCTCGGGGTCGTCCTCGGGGAACTCGCGGGCGACGATGCCGTCGGCCTCGGCCTTGGTCAGCAGGTCGTGCACCACGTGGACGCGCAGGCCCAGCAGGTCGGCGAGCTCCTTCTGGTCCATGGACTCCTTGAGCTCGAGGAGCTTCACGGCGCGGACCAGGTCGCTCATGCGGGTGCGCTCCTGGGCCTCGTGGGCCTCGCGGGCCATGACGGCGCGGCGGGCGCGCATCAGGCGGGCGGAGCGCTGCACCTTGTCGAAGAACTTCTCGGTCAGGTCCTCACCCTTCTCCTCGAGCTGGACCTCCTGCTCGGCTGCGGCCACGGCCTCGACCTCGGCGACCTCGGTGGCCCTCTCGACAGCCTCGTCCGTCATCTCTGCGTTCTCGTTGTACTCAGACATCTTTTCCTCTCGCGCCCCACGGGCTCTCATCTCACGACGCCTCTCGTCGCGGTTAACCAACCAAGTATGGGGCACAAACCGCCGTTCCACAGGAAAGACGCAGGATTTCCCGCGTCGTTGCCAGACGGAAGGCGTCACGGCGGGGGCGAGAGGGGCGCGGCACCCGGCCGCAGCCGAGTCGCACCCCGGACGGCGCGCGACCTCCGGGCCGGCGCCCTACGCCTGGCGGTAGTGCGACAGGAAGTCGGCGAGGTCCTCCATGCACTCGCGCAGCACGCGCATCTGAGGCAGATAGACCACGCGGAAGTGGTCGGGCTCGGGCCAGTTGAAGCCGCCGCCGCGGGTGACCAGGATGCGCTTCTCGTGCAGCAGGTCCAGGGCGAACTGCTCGTCGTCTGTGATGTTGAACTTCTTCACGTCGATGCGCGGGAAGATGTAGAACGCCGCGCGCGGCTTGACCGCGCTGATGCCGTCGATGGAGTTGAGCGCCTCGTAGACGTAGTCGCGCTGCTCGTGGACGCGCCCACCCGGCTCGACGTATCGCTCGACGCTCTGGTAGCCGCCCAGGGCAGTCTGCACGATGGACTGGCCCGGCACGTTGGAGCACAGCCTCATGTTTGACAGCATGTTGACGCCCAGCAGGAAGTCCTTGATGCACGACTTGTTGCCCGACACGACCATCCAGCCGATGCGGAAGCCGGCCACCATGTGGCTCTTGGACAGGCCCGAGAAGGTCACGCAGGGCAGGTCGGGCGCCAGGCTCGCGATGGAGACGTGCTCGACGCCGTCCATGCACAGGCGGTCGTAGATCTCGTCCGAGAAGATCATGAGCTGGTGGCGGCGGGCGATCTCGACGATGTCCTGCAGCACCTCACGCGGGTAGACCGCGCCGGTGGGGTTGTTGGGGTTGATGATGACGATCGCCTTGGTCCTGGGCGTGACCTTGGCCTCGATGTCGGCGAGGTCCGGGTACCAGTCGGCCTGCTCGTCGCAGCGGTAGTGCACCGGCGTGCCGCCCGAGAGCGTGGCGCACGCGGTCCACAGCGGGTAGTCGGGCGCTGGGATGAGGATCTCGTCGCCGCTGTCGAGAAGGGCGTGCATGCTCAGCTGGATGAGCTCCGAGACGCCGTTGCCGGTGTAGATCGTGTCCATGTCCAGGTTGGGCAGGCCCTTGAGCTGCGCGTACTGCATGATCGCCTTGCGCGCCGAGAAGAGGCCCTTGGAGTCCGAGTAGCCCTCGCACTCGGTGAGCTGCTGGCGCATGTCAAGGACCACCTCGTCGGGCGTGCGGAAGCCGAAGGGCGCGGGGTTGCCGATGTTGAGCTTGAGAATTCGCTCACCCTCCGCCTCCA
>CALCDK010000074.1 GCA_937900605.1 uncultured Olsenella sp. | reverse complement strand
TGACGGGACCCGGGCGGGTGCCCGGGGCGCAGTCAAGAACATACCCCAAAGGCCGGACGCTCTGACGGCGGTTCGGCCAGCGGGCGGACGGGGGTGCCCTCCGTTGCGAGGGGAGCGTCCCGTCACAGGTCGATCACATGTCGTTCGGTCGGGATGGGCGCGCGGCGCTGCGGCGGCGGGATGGCGCCCGGGGTCGCGCCCGGCGCTGCGACGTCGCGGCGGCAGCCGCCACGGGCGCGGTCGCCGTCGGCGGCGCAGGCGCTACTCGGGGATCTCGATCCCCTGGCGCTCGAGGTAGTCGACGAGGCGGCGCATGGTGTCCTCGGACAGGACGTGCTCCATGAGACACGCCTGCTCGTCGGCGGACTGCGGCTCGACGCCGAGCGCGCCCTCGAGGAACGCGCGCAGCACGCGGTGCGCGCGCCAGACCAGCGAGGCGTAGCTCGTCCCCTCGTCGGTGAGGGTGACGCGTCCGTAGGGGCTCTGCTCGACCATGCCGCGATCGCGCAGCAGCGTCAGCGCCTTGTTGACGCTGGCCTTGGACACGCCGAGAAGCTCGGCGACGTCGACCGAGCGCACGGACGGGTCCTGCCCGTCCCCAGCGCGCGAGAGCCGGAAGATGGCCTCGAGGTAGTCCTCGCTCGCCCGCGTGAGAGGGTGGTCGACCTGTCCTGCGGTGCTGCCCATGCCCGATGCCCCTCTCGCCGGCGCCTACTCGGCGTCGTCGAACTCGTCGGGAACGCTGGTGCGCACGATGTGGGCGCCCAGGCCGGCGAGCTTCTCGACGAAGCCCTCGTAGCCGCGGTCGATGTGATGGACCTGGGAAACGGTGGTGAGGCCGTCGGCGACGAGGCCCGCCATAACCAGGGCCGCGCCCCCTCGCAGGTCCGGCGACTTGACCTGGGTGCCGGAGAAGCCGTCGACGCCGTGGACGATGGCGTGGTGCCCCTCGATCACGATGTCGGCGCCCATGCGGGAGAGCTCGCTGGCGAACATGAAGCGGTTCTCGAAGACGTTCTCCGTGATGATGCAACTGCCCTTGGCCAGGGCGAGAAGGCACATGGTCTGGGCCTGCATGTCAGTGGGGAAGCCGGGGAACGGCAGGGTCTGCACATCGGTGGGGCGCAGCGGCGTGGCCGGATCGCGCCAGACGGTGCAGCTGCGCTCACCGCGCTCGACGACGGCGCCCATCTGCTCGAACTTCTTGAGGACGAGGCCGAGGTGCTTGGGGTCGAAGCCGGTGACCTCGACGGGGTCGCAGGCCAGCGCGCCGATCGCGAGGAAGGTGCCCGCCTCGATGCGGTCGCCGACGACGGCGTGCTCGACGGGGTGCAGCTCGGAGACGCCCTCGATCTCGATGACGGGCGAGCCGGCGCCGGAGACCTTGGCGCCCATCTCGTTGAGGAGGTTGGCGAGGTCGACGATCTCGGGCTCGCGCGCGGCGTTGTCGATGGTGGTGGTGCCCTTGGCGAACACCGAGGCCATCATGAGGTTCTCGGTGGCGCCGACGCTGGCGAACGACAGCGTCACGGTGTTGCCCACGAGGCCGTTGGGCGCGCACGCGTAGATGTTGCCGTGGTCGACCTTGAACTGCACGCCGAGGGCCTCGAGGCCTAGGATGTGCATGTCGATCTTGCGCGCGCCGATGTTGCAGCCGCCCGGCATGGCGACGACGGCCCGGCCGAAGCGGGATAGGAGGGGACCCAGCACCGCCGTCGAGGCGCGCATCTGCGCCACGAGGTGGTACGGGGTCTCCCAGGAGTCGATGTCCGAGGTGTCGATGCGCAGCTCGTGCTCGCTGACGACCTCGATCCTTGCGCCGATGTTCTTGAGGACCTTGCCCATGACGTGAACGTCGGCGATGTTCGGAACGTTGGTAAGCGTGGTGACGCCCGGGGCCATGATGGTGGCGGCCATGAGCTTGAGGGCGGAGTTCTTGGCGCCCTCGACGCGAACCGAACCGGTTACGCGGTGCCCGCCTTCGACCTGGATGACGTCCATGTGACCTCCCGACTAGAGGGGGGTCGCGACGCTATCCCCCAGAGCTTGCTTAAGGAGCAGATTACACCAGCTTATCTTGTTCTCGTAGTAGGCGCGCCTGTGATCGCCGTCCGACACATCATCAAGACGGGCGATCGCCTCGTCGCGGGTGGCGCGGACGACGTCGGGGTCGATGTCGTCGATGCGGCGCGCGTGGTCCGCGAGGATGATGACGCCGTCGTCGTCGATCTCGGCATAGCCGCCGGACACGACGACGTCGTACTCCTTGCCGCCGTCCTCGGGGCGCTGCCTCAGGCGGACGACGCCGTCACCCAGCGCGACGATCTCGGGCGCGTGGCCGGGCCACACGCCGAGCTCGCCGGCATAGGTGACGAGCACGAGGCTCGCAACAGGCCCCTCGAAGAGGGACCTGTCGGGGCGCACGAACTGACAGTTGAGCTCTGCCATGTCGCTTCCCTAGTTCTGCGCGGCCATGGCGGCGGCGCGCTGACGGACGTCGTCGATGTTGCCGGCGAAGCGGAAGGCCTGCTCGGGCAGGTCGTCGCACTTGCCGTCGACGATCTCGGCGAACGAGCGGACGGTGTCCTGGACGGTCACGTAGGTTCCGGGGTTGCCCGTGAACTTCTCGGCGACGTGGAAGGACTGCGAGAGGAACTGCTGGATCTTGCGGGCACGCGCGACGACGTGCTGCTGCTCCTCGGACAGCTCGTCCATGCCCAGGATGGCGATGATGTCCTGGAGGTCGGAGTACTCCTGCAGGGTCTCCTGGACGGCCATGGCGACGCGGTAGTGCTCCTCGCCGACGATGGTCGGGTCGAGCGCGGAGCTCGAGCTGGCCAGCGGGTCGACGGCGGGGTAGATGCCGAGCTCGGTGATGGCGCGCGAGAGGACCGTGGTGGCGTCCAGGTGCGTGAACGTCGTGGCCGGCGCCGGGTCGGTGAGGTCGTCGGCGGGGACGTAGACGGCCTGGACCGAGGTGATGGAGCCCTCCTTGGTGGAAGTGATGCGCTCCTGGAGCTCGCCCATCTCGGTGGCCAGCGTGGGCTGGTAGCCGACGGCGGACGGCATGCGGCCGAGAAGGGCCGAGACCTCGGAGCCCGCCTGGGAGAAGCGGAAGATGTTGTCGATGAAGAGCAGGACGTCCTGGCCCTGGTCGCGGAAGTACTCCGCGGTGGTCAGGCCGGCCAGGGCGACGCGCATGCGGGCTCCGGGCGGCTCGTTCATCTGGCCGTAGACCAGGCAGGTCTTGTCGATGACGCCGGACTCGGTCATCTCGAGGTAGAGGTCGGTGCCCTCGCGGGTGCGCTCGCCGACGCCGGTGAACACGGAGGTGCCGCCGTGCTGCTGGGCGAGGTTGTTGATGAGCTCCTGGATGAGGACGGTCTTGCCGACGCCGGCGCCGCCGAACAGGCCGGTCTTGCCGCCGCGGACGTAGGGCTCGAGAAGGTCGATGGCCTTGATGCCGGTCTCGAAGATCTCGGTCGTGGTGGTCAGCTCGTCGAAGGCGGGAGCCGGGTGGTGGATCGGGTAGTACTGTACGTCGTCGGGCGTGCCCTTGCCGTCGACCGGCTGGCCCATGACGTTCCAGACGCGGCCGAGCGTGGACTGGCCGACCGGCATCATCATGGGGTGGCCGGTGTCCTTGACCGGAAGGCCGCGGACGAGGCCGTCGGTCGAGGACATGGCGACGGTGCGGACGACGCCGCCGGGAAGCTGGGACTCGACCTCGAGGATCGTGTTCACGTGACCCATGGGGGTGTCGCCGTCGACGACCAGGGCGGTGTAGACGCGCGGCACCTCCTCGTCGAACTTGACGTCGACGACCGGGCCGACGACACGCACCACGTGGCCCACGCCTACGCTCTGGTTGAGCTTGTTGTACGCAGCCTCCTCGAGGGCGCTGCGCTGCTCGCAGGTGTTGTCTGCCATTAGTTGTTGTCCTCCAATGCGGACGCGCCGCCGATAATCTCGTTGAGCTCCGTGGTGATGGCGCCCTGACGCTCGCGGTTGTACGTGCGGTCGAGCGAGCTCAAGACCTCCTTGGCGTTGTCGGTCGCGGACTGCATGGCACGACGGCGCGCGCCGTGCTCCGCAGCCGCGGAATCGAGAAGTGCGTGGTAGATGACCGTCCTGAAGTAGGCGGGCATCAGCTGGCCCAGGACCTCCTCGGCGGAGGGGTCGAACGCGAAGTCGGTGTACTCGCGCGCGTCGACGTTGCTCAGGGCCTCCTTGGTGCGGGGCTTGTTGGGCATTATGAGCTGCTCTTTGGAGATGGGCAGGAGCTGCTCGACGACCTGGGTCTGCTCCACGCGGTTCTTGGCGTGCCAGTAGTACAGGACGACGCGGTCGATCGCGCCGCGGGCGTAGCCCTCCATGACGTACGAGGCGATGCGGTCGGCCTGGTCCATGTTGGGGTCGGAGGAGATCCCGACGAAGGACATGGCCGGCGCGACGCCACGGTACGTGAAGTACTCGGTGGGCTTGCGGCCGCAGGTGATGACCGAGGACGACACGCCCTGGGCCTTGAGCAGGCGCATCTCGCGCTCGACCGCGCGCTGCTGGACGATGTTGAAGCCACCGGCCAGGCCGCGGTCGGACGCGATGAGGATGAACAGGACGTGCCTCTCCTCCGGGTGGCGAGCGAGCAGGGGCTGGGACGCGTCGAAGCCGGCCGAGGCGACGTTGGCAAGCATGCGCGTGATGGCATCCTTGTACGGCTCGGCCTGCTCGGCGCGGTCAAGGGCCTTGCGGATGCGCGCGGTGGAGATCATCTCCATGGTGCGCGTGATCTGCATGGTGCTCTTGATGGAGCCCTTGCGCCTCTGTATCTCGCGAAGATTCGCCATCTCGTGCTACTCCTGGCCCAGCTGGGCGTCGTCGGCCGTGTCGCTGGTCTTCTCGGCAGCCGCCTCGACGTCCTCGGCACCGGCCCGGTTGGGGTGCTCCTGGAGGAACAGCTCCTTGTAGTGCGCGATGTGCTTTTTGAGGCGGGACTGCTGGTCGTCGTTGAGCTTGCCGTCCGTGAGGGACTTGCGCAGGGCCGGGTGGTTCTCGGCCATGTACTTCGCCAGGCCGTCGCGGAACAGGTTCACGTGGTCGAGGTCGATGTCGTCGAGGAAGTCCTCCTTGGCGGCAAAGATCGCGATGATCTGGTCGCGGACGTCGAGGGCGGAGTAGCGCTGCTGCTTGAGCATCTCCATCATGTGGGCGCCATGGTTGAGCTGGTACTGCGTGGTGGCGTCGAGGTCGGAGCCGAACTGCGAGAAGGCCTGCTTCTCACGGTAGGAGGCGAGGTCCAGGCGAAGGGTGCCGGAGACCTGCTTCATGGCCTTGACCTGGGCGTCACCGCCGACGCGCGAGACCGAGATGCCGACGTCGACTGCGGGGCGCTGTCCCTGGAAGAACAGGTTGGACTGCAGGTAGATCTGGCCGTCGGTGATGGAGATGACGTTGGTCGGGATGTAGGCCGAGACGTCGCCCTCCATGGTCTCGATGATCGGGAGTGCCGTGAGCGAGCCGCCGCCGTTGGCATCGGACAGCTTGCAGGCGCGCTCGAGCAGACGCGAGTGCAGGTAGAAGATGTCGCCCGGGTAGGCCTCGCGTCCGGGCGGACGGTGCAGCGTCAGCGACATCTGGCGGTATGCCACCGCCTGCTTGGACAGGTCGTCGTAGACGACGAGGACGTGGCCGCCGGGGTGCTCGGCGTCGGCGGGATTGCCGTGCTCGTCGTTGTACATGAAGTACTCGCCGATGGCGGCACCGGCCATGGGCGCGATGTACTGCATCGGCGCGGAGTCGGCGGCAGTGGCGGCGACGATGACCGTCTTGTCCAGGACGCCGTGCTGCGCGAGGGACTCACGAATCGACGCGACGGTGGACGCCTTCTGGCCGATGGCGACGTAGATGCAGAGCATGTCGGTCTCGCGCTGGTTGACGATGGCGTCGATGGCGATGGCCGTCTTGCCGGTCTTGCGGTCGCCGATGATGAGCTCGCGCTGGCCGCGGCCGATGGGCACCATGGCGTCGATGGCCATGAGGCCCGTCTGCACGGGCTCGCAGACCGGCTGGCGCTCCATGATGCCGGGGGCCTTGAACTCGATCGGGCGGCGGTGCGTCGTGTCGATGGGGCCGAGGCCGTCAATCGGCTGGCCCAGCGGGTTGACGACGCGGCCGAGCATGGCGTGGCCGACCGGGATGTCCATGACGCGGCCGGTGGTGCGGCACTCGTCGCCCTCCTTGATGTCCTCGACGTCGCCGAAGAGGACGGCACCGACCTCGTCGCGGTCGAGGTTCTGCGCCAGGCCGTAGACGTCGTGGCCCGTGGCAGAGCTGGTGAACGTCAGGAGCTCGCCTGCCATCGCGGTCTTGAGACCGGAGATGTGCGCGATGCCGTCGCCCACCTCGGTGACGACCGACGCCTCCTGGCGGTCGACCGTCGCGTTGATGGACGCGAGCTGCTCGCGCAGCGTGTCCATGATCTTCTGGGAGCTGATGCTCTCCGTCACTTCTCCTCACCTCCGATGAACGAAGAAGAAAGGGTCTTGCGGATGTTGGCAAGCTGGGCGCGCACGGACGCGTCGTAGCGCTTGCCACGTGCCTCGAGCATGATCCCGCCGATGATGGACGGGTCGACGCGCTCGACGAGGTAGACGGGGGCGTCGAGGCTCGCCTGCGCCTTGGCGCGGACCTTCTCGCGGAGCTGGTCGTCCATGGGGACGGCCGTGGTCACGGTCACGGAGACCGTGGTGTCCGCGGAGTCGAGGTAGTCCTTGTACTGCTTGGCGACCTGCTGGATGAGGTGCAGGTCGTCCTCGCGCTGCATGGCCGTGAGGGTCTCGAGCACCTCGGGCGAGAACTTCTGGGCGTGCTGCCACTGCACGAGGTCCGCGTTCTCGCGGCCCTCGGAGGCGGCTGCCTCCATCAGTGCCCGGGTGTAGGCCTCGACCTTCTCGGCGTCTCCACGGCTACCTGCCATCGGGGCTACCCACTTCCGCGAGGTACTTCTCGGCAAGGCGGCGCTGCTCCTCGACGGAGAGGTCGTTGCCGATGATCTTGCTTGCGATCTCGACGGAGAGGTCGACGACGGAGCCGGACAGCTCGATCATCGCCTTGTGGCGCTCGGACTCGACCGCGCCGTGCGCCTTGGCGACGACGTCGGCGGCGTCGCGCTGGGCCTTCGCCAGGATCTGGGCGCGCTCCTCCTCGGCCTCCTTCTTGGCCTTGGAGACGATCGCCTCGGCCTGCTGGTGAGCCTCGACGATCTTGGCCTCATAGCTCTTGGCCTGCTCGGCGGCCTCGATCCTGGAGTGCTCGGCGGCGTCCAGGTCGTCCTGGATCTTCTGCTGGCGCTTCTCCATCATGCCGAGGACCTGCGGCCAGACGAGCTTGGCGAGAACCACCCAGATGACCAGGAAGGCAATGAGCGCGGGCAGGAACTCGGACATCTTGGGGATCAGGATGTCCGCACCCACCGCCGACTCCTCGGCGAACGCAAAGGCCGGCATCGAGGCTGCGACGGCTGCCGCTGCAGCGCCCGCCGCGATGACGTGACCTCTGTTAGTGCTGTTCATACGTGCCTCCAACTTGGGGTGTCTTGCCGACAGGCTTACTTGACGATAAGGCTGACGACGAAGCCGATCAGGGCAAGGGCCTCAACGAAGGCCGAGCCAAGGATGAAGACCGTGAAGAGACGGCCCTGGACCTCCGGCTGGCGAGCCATGCCCTGTGCGACACCGCTGGCCGCCAGGCCAATGCCGATGCCAGCGCCGATAACGCCAAGACCATAACCAACGACACCAAGAGCTCCCACTGTTCCTCCTTTGTCATTCGCCCCATGACTGCTTGTTGGGGGGCGAGCTGAAACCAAACGGATCTATGAACTGCGGGCCGGGGCCCGCGAGTTGCCTTGCCTGCGGACTACTCCTCGTCGGACTCGGCGATCTGGATGTAGACCGCGGAGAGAAGCGCGAAGACGTAGGCCTGGATGGCGGCGACCATGATCTCCACCACGTAGATGACGAGCAGGATCGCGACCCACAGCACCGAGGCGCCCGCCTGGGCGACCGCGACCGCGGAGAACGCGGTGACCAGTGGCTCGAAGAACAGCGACGCCAGGATGGCGAAGGTGCCCATGACCACGTGGCCGGCGAAGAGGTTGCAGAAGAGTCGGACGGCCAGGGTGATCAGGCGCAGGATCGTCGAGAAGACCTCGATGAGCCAGACGAGGGCGTTGAGCGGGAACGCGACGCCCTCGGGGGCGAGGCTCTTCGCATAGCCCAGGGCACCGTGCTTCTTGATGCCGCAGACGATGAAGTAGACGAACGAGACGACGGCGAGCGCCGCGGTCGTGGAGATCGTGCCCGTGCCCGGCTTGCAGCCGGGGATGATGCCCACGATGTTGTTGGCGAGCACCACCAGGAAGATCGTGGCGATGAACGGGAAGTGCTTCTTCCACGTGTCGCCGAGCAGGCCCTTGCACATGTCGTCGCGCACGAACTCGACGACGTACTCGACGCCGTTGACGAAGGTGCCCTGCGGCACGAGGTGGGCCGACTGCTTCCTCTTGAACACGAAGAGGACGACCAGCAACAGCACGACGGCGACGGCGAACCAGAAGGAGTACTGGGTGAAGCCCACAGTGTCCAGGTTGCCGAAGATGGCCTGGGACTTGAAGCTGCCAACGAGCTCGTTGACCTCGGCCCCCAGGTTGTCAAGAGGATTCACGCTACGTCCTTCCCTTCAAGCCTACTGCCGGCCGTTGGCGGCGCGCCAGGCCCTCACTGCCTCGACTCCCCAGAAGACCAGGAACGAGGCTACCATCGAAAAGCCGAACTCCACGAAGCCGGACCCCGACAGGAGCCGAACGGCCAGGATGGCGCACGACATGACCAGAAACGACGCGAGGATGCTGGCGATGCCGGCGCCCACGCTCACCCTTGTACCCGTTCGCAGGGCGCGCTCGAAGAGCAGGGCCGGGGCTAGGCATCCGAGGAGGCCGAAGAGCACTCCCGCGGCGACCGCGGTCGCCTGGTCCATGGCTTCCTCCCGTCAGGGCGCGTTTCCAAAGGCGTTGTTTAGTCTAGTAGTCAGATTTTCAAACTCAAGTCGAAAAATTTGGCGTGTCCGCTTCGCACACACAAACGCGACGCGGGGGCCGCGCGGGCCCCCGCTCCGTGTGCTACTTGGTTCCGAAGATCCTGTCTCCGGCATCACCCAGGCCAGGCAGGATGTAGGCGCTCTCGTTGAGCTCGCGGTCCAGGGCGCACGTATAGAGGCGCACGTCCGGGTCGAAGTCGAGCGTGGCCTTGACGCCCTCGGGCGCGGCGACCAGGACGAGGCAGCGGATGTCGCGCACGCCGGCCTCGCGCAGGAACTGGATGGCCGCGGTGAGCGAGCCGCCGGTGGCCAGCATGGGGTCCACGATGAGGCAGGTGCGGTTCTCGACGTCCGCAGGGAACTTGCAGTAGTACTGGTGCGGCTCGTGGGTCTCGGGGTCGCGGTACATGCCCACGTGGCCCACGCGCGCGGCGGGGACCAGCTGCAGCAGGGCGTCGACCATGCCGAGGCCGGCGCGCAGGATGGGGACGATGGCGACCTTCTTGCCGGCGATCCGCTTGCAGGTGGCGGTCTCCAGCGGGGTCTCGACCTCGACGTCCTCGAGCGGGAAGTCGCGCATGGCCTCGTAGCCCTCAAAGATCGCCAGCTCGGTGACGAGCTCGCGGAACTGCTTGGTGGTCGTGGCCTTGTCTCGCAGGATGTGGAGCTTGTGCTGGACCAGCGGGTGGTCGATCAGCGTGAGGCGGCTGCGGTCGAACTCGATTGCCATGCTCGGCTCTCCTTTCGCGTGGGCGCGGGCGGGCGGCCCGTGCCATCTGCGGCGTGTGACGTGCTAGTTGCCCTGGACGACGCCCAGGCCGGCCGGGACGCCCTGGAACTCGGGGTCGTCCTCGCGCATGATCTTCTCGACGCGGCCCGTGTGGCGGCCGCCGGCGAACTCGGTCTCCAGGAAGGCGTCGAGAATGGCCTCGTTGTCCTCGAGGGACACGAAGCGGCCGGACAGGGCGATGACGTTGGCGTCGTTGTGCTCGCGGCACAGGCGGGCGAAGTCGACGGTCTGGATGGGCACCGCGCGGATGCCGGCGACCTTGTCGGCGGTGATGGCCATGCCCAGGCCGGTGCCGCAGACGAGCACGCCGCGGTCGGCGTCGCCCAGGGCGACGAGGCGGGCGACCTTGTCGGCGAAGTCGGGGTAGTCGCAGCGGTCGTCCGTGGCGGGGCCCAGGTCGAGGACCTCGTGGCCCTTGCCGGTCAGGTACTCGGCGAGCGGGTCCTTCTGGACGAAGCCGGCGTGGTCGGACGCGATGGCGATGCGCATGGGGTGTCCCCTTCTGAAAGTGGTCTGCAAGGATGCCACTAACATACCACGCCGCGGGCAGGGACGGCCCAGGGCGCGCGGTGCGCTCGGCTACCGACAGAGCCTGGCGACGTCGGCGGCGAGAAGCGCGCCCTCGCGCAGCACGACGGGGGCCTCGCCCGTGGCGTCCACGATCGTGGAGGCGACGCCCACCGGGGCCTCGCCGGCGTCCACCACGAGGTCCACGCCGGCGGCGACGGCCGGCTCGAGGGCCGCGGCGCTCGTGGCCGCGGGCATGCCGTGGGTGTTGGCGCTCGTCTGGGCCAGGGGCGTGCCGAGGAGCCCGAGGGCGCGCAGGACGAGCCCGCAGTCCGGGACGCGCAACGCGATGGTGCGCGCGCCGTCCGCGGCGGGCTGGGAGTACTCGGGCGCGACCTCGTCGGAGGCGCGCACCACGAGCGTGAGGGCGCCGGGCCAGCACGCGCGGGCCAGGCGGCGGGCCCACTCGGGCACCTCTCGCCCGTAGCGCAGCAGGTCGTCGGGGCCCGAGACGAACCACGGCAGCACCTGCGCGCGGTCGCGGCGCTTCACGTCGAAGATGCGGGCGTGGCCGGGGCAGCCGGGCGTGGCGGCGCAGGCCAGGCCGTAGACGGAGTCGGTGGGCACGACGGCCACGCCGCCGGCGCGCAGCACCCCCGCGAGGCGCTCGACGGCGGCCTCGTCCGGGTCCTGCAGGCCGGTGCGCACGACGGGCGTCACGCGAGGCCTCCCCTCACGGCGAGGAGGACGCGGGGACGGCGGGCGAGGTCGTCGCGCACCTCGACGCGCGACCAGCCGCCCTGCGCGCGCACGAGCGCGGCCGCCTGGTCGAGGTGGCCCTCGAAGAGCTCGACGGCGAGCGTGCCGCCCGGGGCCAGGGCCGCGGGCGCGAGGTCGAGGATGCGGCGGAAGACGTCGAGGCCGTCCTCGCCGCCGTCGAGGGCGAGGCGCGGCTCGTGGTCGGCCACCTCGGCGGGGACCTCCTCGCGCAGGACGCGCGTGGGGATGTAGGGCGGGTTGGAGACGAGCACGTCGAACGTGCCCATGAGCTGCGGGTCCACACCCGAGGCGAGGTCGCACTCGACGAGGTCGACGACCTCCTCGAGCCCCAGGGCCTCGCGGTTGCGCGTGGCCAGGGCGACCGCGTCAGGCGACAGGTCCGTGGCCACCACGCGGGCGCCGGGGCGCTCAGAGGCCACGGACAGCGCGATGCAGCCGGTGCCGGTGCCCACCTCGAGCACGCGCGGCTCCTCCCGGCCCGCCGCGACGGCGGCGTCGACGCCCTCGAGCGCCGCGTCCACGAGGACCTCGGTCTCGGGGCGCGGGATGAGCACGCCGCGCTCGCAGCGCAGCACGATGTGGCGGAAGGCCATCTCGCCGGTCACGTACTGGAGCGGCTCGCCCGCGGCGCGGCGCTCGACGCCGGCGTGCATGCGGTCGAGCTCGGCGGGCTCGAGGGGCTTGTCGAAGTTGACGTAGAGCTCCACGCGCGAGACGCCCGTGGCCGCCGACAGCAGCCACTCGGCGGACAGGCGGGGGTGCTCGTCGCCGTGGCGGCCGAGGTAGCCCGTCGTCCACTCGAGGGTCCGCTTGATGGTCCAAGGCTCCTGCGACACGAGCGCTCCCCCGTCCGGGCTAGACGGCCTGCGCGAGCTTCTCGGCGCGCTCGGCGGCGGCCAGGGCCTCGATGACGCCCGAGAGGGTGTCGCCGAGAAGGACGCCGTTGTAGGTGCCGTTGAAGCCGATGCGGTGATCCGTCACGCGGTCCTGCGGCTGGTTGTAGGTGCGGATCTTCTCGGAGCGGTTGCCGTGGCCGATCT